>JBAZVH010000001.1:0-300000 GCA_041660965.1 Candidatus Gracilibacteria bacterium
TGCTGTTTCAAAACCTACAATTCTCTCATCATACTGAGAGATGGGAAGAGGATGATAAACACTTCACTCAAATACCTTCTCTTCTTCTGTATGCCAGTTCCATCCTTTTGCTCTCACCTCCTCCTCTGTCATAGGAAAGTATTCTTGTGCCACTGTTTCATTGTATCAGAAAGGAGAGAGTTTATGAGGAAAGAATTCTCACCATTCTCCTGTACTTCTCATATGATCGATGATCTTTCCACAGAGCGTCTCATATTCTTGGACAGAGTAGGGGGTGTTGAGGATGCAGTGGTCTTTTCTTCTCAGCCCAATGCTTCCAAAGCAATGCTGAGAGTTATTACAAAGCTCGGTATAGAGGAGAAATGAATTATCATAGCCAAGGGAACAAAAAGATGAAAATTTTACTCTGTTGCTCGCATGACATTCATATTGTTGTTCGCTCTCAAATCCAGACTCATAAACATCATAGCTATCTTTTATTTCTATATCTTCATAACAATACCGCACATTTTCACTCTCTAACATCTCAAAACAATTAAAGGCATTCTTGGAATGGTGTATAAAATCTCAGAAAGCATTTTCTGACTGATCAATAATAAGATTCTCTACGACAGATTTTTGCTTAAAGTTTTGAAAAATTTCTTTGATTTTTTTGAGTTGTGAAGTATTCTTCATCTCAAGTGTTACTTTCTTTTTTTCGTATTCTTCTTTGCTGAGTTGTTCATTAAAAATACAATACTGTTTATTTCTCAGATGTGTGCAAAACATACAGTTTTTACAATTTTGGAGCCTATATGAAAAGAGACATTCAGAAGAATCATCGCATAGGAAACAAAAAGAACTACCGTGAGTATTTACACAAAATTGGCATTCGTAACAAAATTGGCACTCTTTAATCTGGTAGCAATCGATACAGTCCTTGCAACTTATAACCCACTTTGAATAAGAGATATTCTCTGAATCGGCGGTATCGATGCAAAGATATGAATTTTTGATATGGTCTGTATGGTTTGTGAACTCAGCATTTTCACAGTTCTTTGCAAAGAGATTAACACGAGGCACTGCGTGTTGTAGTGCTTGAAATTGACTGAAAAATGGTGTTTCAAAATCAAAATTTCTCCCATAGTCTATCGGAGACCAGTCATCACCCCACCATATTTTTTGATCATACACAAGACATGGTTTGTCTGGAGAGTAGATTGAGATAATTTCTTTTCCAGAGAAATCGCATTTTCTTTTATAGAGGTTCCTTTCATTGCGAAATACTAATCTTCTTTTCTGTCTCTCGTCCGGACAGAGTGTTGGAGTGGGTATGAGATATTTTTGACCGGCAAATACTGGAGAAACTTTATCATAAAACTCCAGGTCCTTGTCAGTAACAATAAACTCTCTGCCTAAGACAGGACATATTTTCTTCTCTATGATGTTTTCTCCTAGGGGGATAAAAGACATAATATTGTTATCCTTTTAGACTATTTTGATACTTCTTTGAGTCATAGAGAGTCTTTGAGGATGATATTTCCTTGTTGTGTGAGAATACGGGAAATAAGTTTATCGCCATATTTCATACGTTCCTTAAATTCTTTTTCCGTGATAACAGCATATTTTATCTTTCTCCCAAAAAAGTGCTTGGAGAGGAAAAGGCCAAAGTTTTCTTTATCAACCTCGCCAATAATAAGTATATCTATGAGATTGTTGGTAGATTCTCGAGTCATATCCTCGATGCCTCATCCGACGATAAGGAGACTGAGATTGTGTTTCCCTTTGAAAAAATCATTGAGTTTTCCGATGGCATCAAATGTTTTACCAAATATCATCTGAAGATCTGGCAGTATAGCACACTGGAGGTTGAGAGAATAATGCTTTGTGTTATCTTCTTTGCGAGATTTGAGAATGCCGAGATTTTCGAGATTTTCGAGCTCACGTCGGACAGAATTGATCTGTTCATCGATATCGCGACACAGTTCACGGATAAAGAAATCCTTTTTGGGATTGAAAGTATGCTCCAAGAAAAATTTTTCCAGGAGTTTTTTTCGACAGTTTGATCAGAAGAGTTTTTCGAGCGGAAGTGCCATTGAGAGACTTTTTTAAATCACTATGTGCCCATTGTATGGTTTTTTTCAGTGGTGCAAATGAATTTTTACCACTCAATTTCCTTCATTCCATGTTCACGGAGCAAAGCATTGGTTTGAGAAAAATGCTTGCAACCGAAAAATCCACGATATGAAGAGAGGGGAGAAGGGTGCGGTGCCTCGAGGATGATGTGTTTTTTTGTATCTATGAGTGAGCGTTTTTTTTGTGCATGACTTCCCCACAGGAGGAATACCAAAAATTCTCGTTCCTTCGAAAGTGTCTGGATGATAGCATCAGTAAAATTTTCCCATCATTTTCCTGCATGAGACATCGGCTGACCGGCTCTGACTGTCAGAGTCGTATTCAGGAGTAAAACACCTTGATGTGCCCATCGAGTAAGGTCACCATTCGATACCGAACCTCCCTTAATTCCCACTTGACAGGGGGGCAGAGATCAGTTTTTTCTTTCATCTTCGATTTCCTTAAATATGTTTGCAAGGGATGGGGGATTTCTGACTCATTCTTGCACGGAAAAAGAGAGCCCATGTGCTTGCCCAGGACCATGGTAGGGGTCTTGCCCGAGTATGATGACTTTGACAGCATCAAATGGTGTCTGGTCGAGTGCTGCAAAAATATTCTTTGGATGAGGATAGAGAGTCTTTCCAGCCAATATTTCATCTTTTACAAATTGTGAAAGTTTCTGAAAATAGGGTTTTTCAAACTCTTCTTTGAGTGCTCATTTCCAGCTTTCGTGTAGTTTGATGTCAGGCATATTATTTTGTAGGACCACTGAGATTATGACGGTATTCGTCTATCAAAGTATGGATAATGCGAGACGTTTCGAGTGCTTTAGGAATCGTTGTGAGCTGAAAATCGGAGGCATCACCGGCAGTTTTTACTATCATATTACCATAACGAAGTACATTGCCAAAAAATCCGTTTGTTGATGCTCTCACTTCTTGTACTTGATCGATACTGGCTTGTGACATTTTTCGATTCAGGAGTTTCACCTGTTCGTATTCTATAATTCGTTTATTGGTGATAATAAAAATATCGAACTCATTATTGGTCCATTGGACGAAGATATATTGAAGACCCACCATACCTACGCCAATAGCTGTGAGCCATGTAAAAAGCGGATCGAGATTTCAAAACTGGCCAAATAAAATGATACATATACAGAGTCACGCCATTATCACAACCAATGTAAATATCTCCAAAAGAACGATCCAATGTTTTCTTATGAGCAAAAGAGGTATTTCTCATGTTTCGAGATCGGAGAGGATGCAGCCATGTCCTCATTTTATGTCATCAAAGGGATTTTTTTCTTCCATAGAGATATTTTATAATATTTGACGAAAATTACAATTCTATTTCCTCCTCAAAATATTTGGATCACGAGCATAGAGAGGGTGCAATATTGTAACGGGATCCCGAAGAGGAATATTTTGCAGGAATAATGAATAATTATTAGCTTGCTTGTAGGGGATGCTCTCTTGTAAAAGAGAAGATTCTTGATTTGAGCTATACTGTGAAATATCATGTAAAGTATCTATTTTTTTAATGTCTGGTCTTGTATTTTTGGGAGTATCCCAAGTGAGAACTTCAGTTTTTGTAAGAGGGAGTATCCATGGGGTAGGGGCGTCCTGAAAACGAAAAAAATCATCTACAGTGACAGAATAAAGTGGTATCTTAAAGCTATATCACAGAGTATTTGCAATGAGTGTCGTCACACGAATACCAGTAAAACCACCTGGTCATACGAGACATACGATAGATTGTAATTCTGAATAGGAGAGATTGTGGCGTTTTAAGAGGAGATCGATTGATTCTATCGTGGTATCAAACTCGACATGTTTTCATGACCACGAAAGAGTATCTATGATATTTCGAGATTCATCAAAAAGGCAAATAGAGGCAGGAGCTGAGAGTGTGTCAATAAATAGAGAGGGCATAAAAAAAGAGCGTATTGAGTGTTTGGGTTTTTGTTCGTAAGTGTGTATGCGCTTTGGTACGTAAATAAAAAATAATCCTTCCTATCCGCCTAGGCGGATGACTGTTACTATTATCCAGTTGGTATATTAGATTTGCATAGTATAGTGAGATTGATTTTTTTTGGAAGAAAAATTTGGAAGAATGCGTTTTTTACTATAATGAACGAGCTTTATTTGTTAATTTTTTCTATGCTTTCCACACTTTCTACTCTTTTGACTAAATCAATTGAACATCTTAAGTCTGAATATTCCAAACTTCAGGCAGGTCGTGCAAAACCAGAACTTATAGAAGATATATTGGTCCAGGTCTATGGCAGTACTATGCCTATTAAGAATGTAGCCACAGTCTCTGTGGTAGATCAGAGAACACTTTCAATAGTTCCATTTGATCGGTCAACCAATGCTGATATTTCGCGAGGCATCACTGTGGCAAATATCGGACTCAATCCTCAGGATAGGGGGGATAACATCCTCATCATCGTACCGATGATGACTGAGGAAAATCGTCGTAATCTCGTAAAAATAGCGAGCACTATGGCGGAAGATGCAAAGGTGGCCATCCGTAGTATTCGTAGTGATTTTCATAAGGAGATCCAGAAAGCCAAGACAGACAAAGTCCTGTCTGAAGATATCATCAAGTGATATGAGGAAGATCTCCAGAAATATATCACGGAAGCAAATAAAAAGATCGATGACATCGTCAAAATAAAGGAAGAAGAAATCATGAAAGTCTAATCTACGATGTCCAATCACCACTACTTCTCTAATTTACTCAAGAAAAATCTCTGGATTTATTTCTTTTCTTTTTTGATAGCTCCTTTGGCATACATTGGGAAAATAGCTATGACAGGATCGGTTTCAAGTGAGGATTATGGGGTATTTTCGGCAGTTATGAGTTTTGTGATCATGCTCGGGGCCTATAATGATTTTGGTATGGCTGAGAGTCTCAATTTTTTCCTCCCGGAACATATAGATAAAAAAGAAAAACACAATATCACACAAACCTTTTCTATTGCACTCGTAACACAGATTCTGTCATCGAGCATATTGGCGATTATTCTGTTTTTTGGAGCTGATTTTTTAGCAAGATATTATTTCGAAGCCCCTCTAGCAGCACCATTACTTCATATATTTATTCTTTTCTTTTTCTTGGATAATATTTTCCGTTCAGTGAGTATGTTTTTTCAGGCTGTCCAAGATACGAAACTCCAAAAATTTATAGACTTTATTCGCAACTTACTTCAGATTATCATCATCATCGTCATCTCTGTGAGCACTTGAGCAACTATTATTCGATATGCCTGGGCATACAATATTGCTGCTCTCGGGGGTGTACTCTTGGCACTTCTTTTAGTCTATAAAAAGTATAATACTTATTTTTTGCGACACGGATGGCTCTTTTGAAAAATAGATTTTATGCGTATTTTTCGATATGCTATTTTTGTGATGCTTTCAGCAAATGTAGGTACCCTATTGAGCCAGGTCGATATGCAGATGATTACCGTGATGCTCGGGACAACACAGGCGGGTATATACAATATCTATCTTTCCATTATCAGGATACCATTTGTATTATTATTACCAGGCGTATATTTCCTATTTCCTGTGTTTACCGATTTGATAAAAAAATGAGATAGAGAGAAGGTAAGAAAAATTCATACATTTTGTTATGAGTTTTTTGCCATTGCGGCTATTTTTATGACGAGTTTCTTTATGATATTTGGCGATGAATTTACAGAAGTATTGTTTGGACCACAATATGCTCTTTCTGGGAAAATTCTTCTTTACTCGAGCCCTTTTCTTATTTTTGATTTTTTATTACAAATTGATTTTCAGATATTGAGCGCTATAGGACGCCCACGTACAAAGATGTTTATTCTTTTGAGTGCCTTATGAGTCAACCTGATTACAAATTATATATTTTTAAAAGTATTTGGTCTTGTGTGATCAGCGCTCGCTTCTGGAATCGGTTGGATATTTATCTGGTTCCTTGCATTCCGTGAGGTGAGAGCATACACGGGAAGTTTTCGATGGGCAGGATTTTTGAAAAATGTGATTGGAATTGGCATTTTTTCATGAGGACTTCTCTTCGTACATTTAGAAGCATTTTTTTCTGGAAGAATGCAACTTTTTTGAGGGGTTATGTTGATTTCACTCGGGTATGCTCTTCTTTTTCTGACTCTTAATTTTACAGAAATTCGTCGTTTTATGATCTTGTTTCGTAAAGAAAAAAATGTATGATAGGTATCTTTGACTCATGATCTGGTGGGTTGACGTTTTTGGCCGCTATGCGAGCAAGATGTCCAAAATATTCATATATCTATTTTGGCGATTATGATAATTGCCCTTATGGTGCAAAAAGTCCCGAGGAAATTCAGACATTCACTACAGCAGGTGTCCAAAAACTCTTTGATGCTGGTGCGACGATTGTGATCTTAGCTTGCAATACCGCTTCTGCATGGACATTACGGAAGCTACAAACTGAAGTATTCCCAGATAAAAGAATCCTTTGAGTGACAATACCAGGTGCAGAAAAAGTGATTGAACTTGGACTAAAGAAAGTCACTGTATTTGCAACACAACAAACCGTGAATTCTCGGACCTATCGTGATAGAGTAGGAATACTTGATGAATCAGTAGAAATTGAAGAAATAGCCCTTTCTTGATATCTTGTGAAAGAAATAGAGTCGCTACTTCCAGTCCAAAAATGTCATTCACAGGAAGATTTTCAAAAGATTCTTCAATTCTATAATGAAGGTGAATGGAATTGTGTTTCCGATGACTGGGAAAACCTTATACAAAAATATTTTTCACAGTATCATCCTAAAGAAGGAATTGTCCTCTGATGTACACACTATCCATATCTTCAAAGACATCTTCAAAAACTCTTTCCAGTCTGTAAAATCATAGATCCATCAGAAGAGTCAGCTGTAGCGCTTGAAAGGTATATTGAACGGCATAAACTCTCTCTTTCCCAGACGTGAAAACTAATTTTTACGAGTTAGAAAGAAAATGACAATTTTTAAAGTAGTGAAGCGAAGTCTTATAAATGGCTTTATTTTTAAAGTATGCGTTTGGATACAAATATATTTCTTTGTTCATCATAGTTCCAGCAATAGCAATATGAAGCCTATCTGTATATATAGTAGAATATTGGTCTATGTGTTTGATAAAATCGTCATGTCTGTCCACTAATAGAGAGATGTCTTGATTATTTTTTTGAATTGGTATTCGATGAAGACTCTCTAGGTCTGTTCTCATAGAAAACAATATCTTCCTCTCACCCTGTTCGCTACCTATCTCTTCTCATAAAAAATAGTATATTCCCATATCATGACAAAATCTCTTCACTTGTAGCCGAGAGAGACTTTCGTATTCATCTCGTGACCAATATTGGAATTTGGATTGAAATAAGGGGGTTACTGGATAAGAGGAGGGGAGAATAATTACCTTAAATCTTAAGAGATAAAAAAAACGCATGAACTTGAATGAATGTCAGTAATATGAACAAAACCCACCTCCTCCTCAATAGATAATATATGGCGAATTTAGTCTATACAAAAAACATCGCAAAAGACCTCATATGACCAATAACTTATTTATAAACTCCTTATTTTTTGTTGTGAAATTTATAGAGCAATCTTTATAGGGGATTCCATATTCTGAGAAGAATTTTTTTGTTCCAGCATAAATAAGCTCATCTCCTGCATTTCAGATATTTTTGAAATAAACATATTCTCAAGAGAAAGTATTTTTTATTTCTTTTGCGAGAATATCGAATTGTTTTTTTAGAAAATCAGCTACCATAGTGTTCAAGCAGATTATAGAAATAAAATTAGTATTACAATTTTATGCCCATTTTTACCCTCAATATTTGATTATTTACTCTAGCTCCTACTTGGTATGGGCTTATGTATGCTCTGAGTTTTTATATTTTCTTCTTGATTTTGCGAAAACAAAAAATATCAGAAAAAAATATTGATATTCTCTTATTATACACACTCATAGGAGTTCTTCTGTGAGGAAGATTGGGGTATGTGTTTTTTTATAATTTTCCTTATTATCGAGATCATTTATTGGAGATATTGATGCCGTGGAGATGAGGTATGTCATTTCATGGGTGAGCACTCGGAGTTATTCTTGCCTGGTATTATGCTGCCTGTAGAATGCATATACCTTTTTTAAAACTTTCTGATCAACTCGTGTGGATTGTGCCGATAGGGCTCTTTTTTGGAAGAATCTGAAATTATATTAATGGAGAGCTTTTATGATTGGCAGGATATACTGGATGGTTTGCAAAAATGGTGCAAGGTGTCTCTTATTTTCCAACACCGCTCCTAGAAGCACTCTGAGAAGGGGTACTCCTCTGAGGTGCATTGTATTGGAAAAGAAATCATATCCGATATCCTGGAGAGCTCGGTGTCTGGTTTCTCGGTGGATACGGAACAGTCCGGTTTATCGCAGAATTTTTTCGTGACCCAGACTTACAGATCGGATATATCTTTGGTGACTGGATGACGCTCTGACATATTCTGTCTCTTGCCATGATAGCAATGAGTTTACTACTCCATTTTGTGCTGAAAAATAAGAAATTTTAGAGACCAAAAAATTTGACTGAATTATCCCAAAGGGTTGATTCAATAACCTCCTTTTCTTCAGTTCGAAAAGAACAAAGAGTTTCAAAAACATATCGAGTAAACATTGGTTCACAATATTTTGCGATTCATTTCATCTGCTGGGGAATCAGATAAGGAGCATCGGTTTCTATCATAATTTTCTCAAGAGGGCATTTTTTTGCTACTTCCTGAACTTCAATTGACTGCGGATAGGTCAGAATACCTGTGAAACTGATTTTTGCTTCCTCAGAAATAATAAAAATCTTCTGAGCAAAATTCCAATCCTCACTAAAACAATGAATAACAAATTTTTTCAGTCCTGAATTCTTCAGTTCTTCTAGAGTTTTATCTGGGCAGTTTCTCGTATGAATCACGACCGGTATATCATATTTGAGCGCAAGCTCTGCTTGTGCTGCAAACCATAATTTTTGACGCAATTTTTGATGTTCAGCTTCGATAAAATCTTTTGAAAGATGATATTCGTCAAATCCTATTTCTCCTATTCCTACAATGTATTTTCTTTCTTCTGAGAGAAGCATTTTTTCTAATTCCATAGTATACTCTGATATCTTTTCTTCACTTATATTTTGGGCTTCACAGGGATGAATTCAGATGGTAGCTCGAATGATTGGGTATATTTTTGCGAGTTCAATACAGGTACGTGAAGCATCAATACTGGTTCCAATCTGGATACTATGGGAAAAATTCGCTTCTTGAAGATGTCAAATTGCCTCAGGAATAGCATCTGCGAGTTTACCAAGAAAGAGATGAGAGTGGGTATCGATAAACATATTTTAGAGAATCTTATTTCAAAATACAGCAGGATTAAGAGAAGCAACATAGGCGATCCCGAGAGCATCTGCTGCATCGTCCGGGGTTGGTATATTTTCGAGTTTAAAGAGAAGCTGTACAGCACGTCCGATTTGTCATTTCAGAGCTTTTCCATTTCCACACAGAGCTTTTTTGATCTGTAGGGGAGTATATTCATAGAGAGGAATATGCATCTTTGCGAGGGAGAGAAGTATGACACCGCGACTTTGAGCCACATCGATACCTGTTTTGAGATTAGTTGAGAAATAGAGTTTTTCTACGGCTCAATGTGTCACTTTGTGTGTGTGTATGATCCTATCGAGATCGGTCGCAATCTCGAGAAGTTTATGACTCTGAGGAGCTTTTGGGGTGGTATGGATGACACCATACGTAATAATGGTCCGTATATTTTTTTCAATTTGTATCACTGCAAAACCGACAGTTGTGGTTCATGGATCGATGCCGAGAATGATTGCCATAGGTGGTTTAAGAAAGAGAAGTAAGAGTGATTTTTTTCTTTGTGTAGATACGTTTTCCACCTATATCGAGCCATACTGGAGTATTTCATTCTGAAAAAGTTTCCAAAAGATTTTTTATCGTCAACAAAGTCTCACGAGAAGTTTCTTTTGAGAGTTTAATGATGACTCATTCTTCTTCAAGAGCACAGACAAAACGTGATTGCAAGAGAAGAAAATCGTCTAGGAAAGAATCTTGATTATTCCCAGCTATTTCATTTCAAGAGATAGAAATAGATGGTGCAATTGCTTTTGGCATAGGGATGGGCTTTTCTCAATTTTTATTTTTCTCATCTCAGAATAACCCTTCCATTTGTGCCGCTTCTCTGAGTCCAGATATGGTAGCGCGTTTTACCTGTTCTGCCTCGATAGATATTTCTCGCATTTCTGGTTTGAGAGAAAGCTTTCATTTGACGAGGATAATTTCTCACTCTACTATTTTCGGTGCCACCAGTCCATAAAATTTTGGAAATACGACAACAGTAAAATTCCATCCAGTACTCGAGCACGTGACGATAAGCATAGTATCGCCCTTTTTAGTCTGGATTTTTCGGATAGTATCTACATAACCGATCACTTGTACGATTGGTTTCACTTTTGATTCTTTTTTTGTCGGTGCATCTTGTATATCTCATGCCAAATCTCAGTTCTCTATCACAGGGGTATTTGATTCTGTACTGACCTCTCAGATTTCTTCTGCCATGAGAGGATCAGCCGCCGTATCGATATTGTTCAATTCTTCCAGAAAAGTTTTTACATAATTGAGGCCGAGAGATTTTTTTTCAATATATCGGGTAAGTCCATCGAGAGGATTTCCTGAGATGCACATACCGATGACTGAACGTTCTTCTTTGATTCGATTTTCAAAAGACATAGGAGGACATTCTGCTAAGATAAGTCATGAGTGCTCCTGATGCTCTCATCATAGACTAAACATATCCATTTGTTTTGTAGCATTTTTATGTTCTCTTTCTTTCAGAAAAAGTGACATTTTTTCGACATTGATGAGCAGCTGTCCACGTTCTCAAAAACTATCCAATGCTCCACTTTTTACCAGAGCATCAAGAGTTTTTTTATTGATGACATCACCACCTGTCCGTTCGATAAAATCCTCAAGAGACGTATAATTTCACCCCTCTCGTCATCGCAGAATAGTCTCTATAGGACCCTCTCAAACTCATTTCACTGCCTTCAGTCAAAAACGAATATTATCTCGGTTAATATAGGTAAAATGTTTGCGAGACTCATTGACATCTGGGACCAGTACTTGTATTTTCTTGGACCTTGCCTCATTGATTTCCAGTACAATTCTCTCTGTATCATCTTCATCAGACACCATCAGTGCGGTCAAAAATTCTGTTGGATAATAAGCTTTGAGATAGGCTGTTTGATAGGCAATCATCGCATAACAAGCAGCATGAGATTTATTGAAACCATATCCTACAAATGGTTCAATAATGTCAGTAAAGATATAGTCTGCGAGTTTTTTGCTGTGCCCCTGTGTCATCGCTGCATCGATAAATTTGTCCTTTTGTTCATCCATCAATTTCTTAATTTTTTTACCCATTGCACGGCGAAGGATATCGGCTTCTCAGAGAGAAAAACCAGCAAACGCTTGCACGATTTGCATAATTTGTTCTTGGTAGACAGCGATACCTTGGGTCAATTTGAGGATTTGTTCAAGAGAACTGTGGGGATACTTTACCTTTTCTTTACCATGTTTTCGGCGGATATACGTCGGGATATATTGCAATGGACCAGGTCGGTACAGCGAGACCATAACGATAATATCTTCAAATGTATTTGGTGCTAGTTCTTGGAGATAGCGACGCATACCAGCGGATTCAAACTGGAAAACACCAGTTGTATCACCCTTAGTAAAGACATCAAAAACTTTTTGGTCTTCCATATTAAGGCGATCCATATCAATACGAACCCCATGATTATTCTCTATGATACGAAGGGCTCTGTCGATAATAGTGAGATTTCGAAGGCCCAAAAAGTCCATCTTCAAAAGACCCATATTATCGAGCGGGTATGCTGAAAAATGTGTTACAATACCGTTAGTATCTTTTGGAGGATGCTGCAGAGGACAAAAATCTGTTATCGGACTCGGTGCGATGATGACGGCACAGGCATGGACCCCGAGCTGTCGAATGGTTCCTTCGAGTTTTTGTGCATTTGAAATGAGCTTGCTGTGAAGAGGGCTTTCTTGAATAATTTTTTGTAAATCATTATTTTCTTTAATAGCATCTGCGATAGTGATACCCGGTCTCGCTGGGATGAGCTTTGAAAAAGCATTCATTTCAGAAAAAGGAAGTCCGAGAGCTTTTCCGACATCTTTTACAGCTGCTCGTGCTGCGAGAGTACCGAATGTACAAATCTGCCCAACCTGATCTTTTCCATATTTTTGTCGCACATACTCTATCACCTGTCATCTTCATTCGTCAGAGAAATCGATATCGATATCTGGCATTGAAATACGAGCAGGATTGAGAAACCGTTCAAAGAGAAGCTGATATCGAAGAGGATCAATATTTGTAATTCATGAAAGATAGGCAATGATAGATCCTGCGGCCGATCAACGTCCTGGTCACACTGGTATACTGTGTTCTCGAGCCCATCCGATAAAATCTGCCACGATAACGAAATATCCATCAAATCACATCAGATGAACGACATTGAGCTCATATTCTAGGCGATCAAAAATTATCTTCTCTGAAGCAGATAATCACGTATAAATAGTATCTTTTTTCGTATTTCTCCATTGTTTTGGGAGCTCAGCAAGATCAGTAGGGGAAAGATCGGTGAGCTCAGGAATTTCTCAATGAATTTCTCTGTGTACACAGGAAAATACATCTTCCTCCGAGAGAGAAAAATCATATCTCTTATTGAGCCCATGAAAACACATAAGACGTAAAAGCCATTCCTGGTCACTCAAGGACGCTCTATCTTCGTCGTACATTTGAAAATATTTTTTCTGAAGAATAGTTTCTTTCTCATTGAGTCGATACGTGGGGAGGAGTGGTTTTCAATGTGGAATATCGATATCTATCATATCGGCGATTTTGAGTGTATTTGCACATGCTTCTGGTGCATAAGCAAAGAGCTCTTGCATTTCTTCAGCGGATCGAAGTCCATAGTTTCCATCGATGAGTGTACGGCGATCAGGATCGTCTACTCTACGTCCGCTTCAAATACAGGAAAGAAAGTCTTGAGCTTCTGCGAGATTTCTGTGTGAATAGTGCACATCATTTGTCCCGACGATGGGCGTTCCAGAGAGTCGAGAGAGTTCCAAGATCCTTTGGTTATATCCACCCTGCGATCCACGATCAGGATGTTCGCCGATTTCGAGGTAATAATGATCAGGTCAAAATATTTTTTGATAATAAGCAACTCTTGGAAGAATGAAATCATTTGTTTTTCCAGAGACGACGTGTTGAGCCAGCTCGCCCATCATATCTCCAGAAAGAGCGATGATATCAGAAGAAAATTGTTCCAAAAGAGGAAAATCAATACGCGGTTGACCACTGAGATTGCCATCTAAATAGGCATGTGTGACGAGTTGAACCAAATTTTTATATCATTTGAGATTTTTTGCGAGCAGTATGATACTATATACTTTTGCATCTTTCCCTTGATAGTTTTGTCACTGTTCACAGATAAAAAGTTCTACTCAAATGATGGGCTTGATACCTCTTTTTTTACACAGCAGATAAAATTCAAAAGCCCCGTGAAGATTATTATTATCTGTGATGGCAAGGGCTGGCATTTCAAGCTCTTTTGCCATAGACACAAATGCCTCTGGCTTTCAGAGTCATTGCAAAAAAGAATAATGGGTATGAAGATGAAGATGGACAAAAGACATAAGGGGCTCTTTGGGTGATTCAAGTATATGAAATTTTCTTTTTTTTCTAGAGAGAAAAGAGTCGAAGTAAATATTTGCTTTATGGAGAGCTTGCTTATAATGAGAACATTATGGAATCTTATATTTTACAAATAGTTATTCTCGGTTTATTCGCTTTTTGAATTGCCATGTTGATCACGCCGTATTATATATATATTCTTCGTCATTTTCGTATCGCAAAACAAATACGTACGGAGGCATCTATGGGGGGGTGACATGCAACACGATACCATGCACTTCATATTCATAAGCAATGAACTCCAAATATGGGATGAGTGATGATTTTGATAGTCCTTTGACTGGTTGTTATTATCACGATTTTAGCGAAATATTATCAGGAATATTTTGATATCAATATACGTTTTAGTCTCTGGGAACGTGCTGAGACATTTCTTCCACTCTTTGCTATCTTTTCGATGGGAATACTCGGGGCTATCGATGATTATCTGAATGTACGAAATATATGAGGAAAAAAGGGGATGAGTGCTCGCGTAAAAATGGGAGGAATTACTCTTTTTGCATTTTTATGAGCATGGTGGTTTTTTTATAAGCTCGGCTATGATACGATATCTCTTCCTCTTTTTGGACAAATCCATATAGGTGGATGGTATATTTTTGTCTGTATATTTTTGATCACAGCCATGGCGAACAGTGTCAATATTACTGATGGGCTCGATGGTCTCGCAGGAGGACTCTTGGTACAGAATTATTTCCTCTATGCTTTTATCACATTTCATGAGTGACTTTTTCTTTTATCAACACTTTGCATCGTCATAGCAGCAGCATTGACGGCATTTCTTTGGTTCAATATAAAGCCTGCAAAATTTTATCTTGGCGATTCTGGAGCGTTGGCTCTTGGCTCCTGATTAGCAGTTATGGCTCTTATGACGGATACACTTCCCATACTTTTCATTATTTCATGAGTATATCTTTGGGAGATTCTTTCCGTGATGCTACAGATAGCAAGCAAGAAATTACGCCACGGTAAAAAGATTTTTTTGATAGCTCCATTTCATCACCATCTTGAAGCAAAAGGTATGTCAGAAGAAACAATAGTCATGAAATCCTGGCTCATTGGTGCGATTTTGTCAACACTATGAATTATAGCATACCTTCTTCCTCCTCTTTTTTAATATATTTATGGCATCAGCTCGTTCATACATTCTTGATACCAAATCAGTCCAGAGGAATAGTCCGCTAGCGATAGCGGCTCTATTGACATCTTTGACAAAGAAACACTTAAAAGAGTCCATAGAAAGAGGGGATTTAGCTGATATGATAACATCTGTGAATTTTTTTCAAGGAAGTGTCATCACAATAGTCACTGGCAAGCCAATTATCAATTTTGAACTCAGAATGCACGAAGGGTCTATCAAAGATCTCTTAAAAAAAACACTGATTCAACACGGTTTTAGTGGGGAAATTTTTATCAATTATAAGTAATGCGTTTCATTACTCCTGCAATACTGACATTTTTAATAGGGGTACTCGTATGGCAAAGTCTGGATATACAATCATATCAGGAGTATCACGTTACTGAAAAAACTTTGTCCATAGGGGAGAAGGAGACATTTTTACAGGACATAGACATTATTCAAACTCCTCAAGATGAGAAATGGCTTCTCCAGATGATGGATTCTGCTCAAAAAAATATACAGGTAGCAGTCTATATTTTTACCGTTCCATCTCTGAGAGATGCACTTATTAGGGCACAAAACAGGGGAGTCAATGTCAGAGTCATTTTAGAAAAAAGTCCCTATAATCTCACAGGAATTAACAAGGAAACAAAAAAAGTATTTACAGATAATAAAATTGCCTTTTATGAAAGCGATGAGAGATATTTTTCCTTTATGCATGCGAAATATATGATTTTTGATGAAGAGTGGATCATATCGACAGCAAACTGGACTCGGAGTAGTTTTTCTTCCAATCGTGAATTTTTTCTCATAGGTGGGGATGTACGAGTGCTCAATGAGCTTAAAACTGTTTTTGAGACAGATTTTAATGGGAGAAAATGATCTTTTGATACGAGTATACTTCTCATAGGCCCAACACACGCACGGGAAAGATTGATACAGTTTGCACAATCAAGCCAAAAATTCTTATCTCTTTATACCCCAAGCATTACTGATACAGAGGTTATATCAGAACTGAGAAAAATATGTAATTCTGGGAGAGAAATATATATTATCATAGATGAAAATGAAGAAAATATCAAATCTAGAATACCATGAGTGCAGCCAAAATGTCCAGAAATTCGTATGATGAAAAAGCCCATACTCCATGCGAAAAGTCTTATCCGTGATAATGAACAAGCTTTTGTATGAAGTTTTAATTTCACTCAAAACTCACTCGAAAAAAATAGGGAATTGGGTATTTTTATAGAAGGTGCGAGTATTAGTACAATTGTCAATTCATTTCAAAAAGATTGGGACAAATCTATTGCATTTTAGAGGAAAATCTGGTATATTAGAGGTATGAAGAAGCGTATATTTATCTGAATTCTCTCTCTTTTTCTCGCCACATGGATATTGTATTCATGGTATTCTCATATACCTCCAATGTCTGAAAATACCAAGAATATCATGGCTAAAAATCAAGAAAATACAAAAATTTCTGGGAATTTTATCCATTATAGAGATCAGCAACTGCTCCTGTATGGCATCGGAGAAAAACCGGAAATACACAATGGAACAATAAAATTTATTGGGTGAGTATGGCTGATACGTTCCATAGATCCTACTATAGATCTCGCATTCTCTTGACGCAATATTTCAGGAACAATTCATAGCAAAGGAACCATATTCCTTGATATAGAAAAAAATACCATGCTCAGTATCGATGCATCGCTCGTATGACAACAATCTGAAAAGATTCCACCATCATTTTATATGCTGAATGGAAAAATTGCTTTTTTTGATCTTGGCTCCATAGAGGCGATAATCCCGAAAGATCTTTGGAAGTTCTATCGTGATAATGCGCTTAAAGATGAACAAGAGGTCTTTAGTGGTTTTTCAGAAACAGAAATAATAAAAAATATCGATATATTACTCATGAGAGAACCCGATAAAAAAAACTCTGGGAGTGTATTTTTTAAAAAAGATCTCCATGTCCGGATACTATTAGAAGACATAAATAACTATCTCAAGGAAACTCGTAAGGAGAAAAAGTGTTGAAATAATCCAGTGGCTTGTTCTAAATTTATAACCGATAGTATTCGGAAGGGGAAAATAATCGATCCAACAATATTTGAATGATTAGAAGATCCTCTACTGATGTGGGTGAGAAAAAATAGTAATCCTGATGCATCGTTTTCGTGGGAATCCGTCTTTCAAAAATATCATCTTAATGTTCTCTCAGGAAATCCCCTTGCTATCAATATACGAGATAGCTCTATCTTGGAAATGATACGGTCCTCTGATGACCCTACGTATGAAATGTGGCTTTATCTGACATTTATTTTATGAAAAGAAAAGAATTGAAGTCCATATTCACTGAAAATAATGACCGAGATGATTCGGTTGGGAGAAATCTTAAAATCCGGTGAACACCAAGATGCTATCGTGAAAGCATCAAATGATGCACTTTCACATCTCAAGAAAGTGCTCGAAGATACATACTTTGAAAAACAAGATGATTATGTATTCGTATTAAAACAAAATCTTAAAGATTCAAGTGGACAAAATTTAGATACAAAAATATTTGTTAATGACCTCAATGCTCTTGTTGTCGAAATAGACAAATCAACACTTTTTCTAGAATATCCCGATTTTCGTATCTTAAGAAGGCATCTTGTCTGGTTTACGTGTATCTTTTCGAAAAATCAAGAATATCTACAAGATATAAGAATTTGTCGGGCTGAGGTATAATACTTGTCTTATATACTTGATAGAAATAGATTTTTCATACAATGATACATTATATGAAAAATATTCTTATTTATGGTCGTGGAAAGGTAGGAAATTCTCTGGCTCATTTTTGTGATTTCATGGAATATTCCTATACAATTTGTGATGACAGTGATGCTCCAGAGGATTTTAGTTCCTTTGAAAAAATTATCCCTTCACCTGGTATTCCTTCGAGTCATAAAATTTATGAAACCGATATAATTGTTTCAGAGCTTGATTTTCTCTTTCCCCATATACCTACATGATTTCAAATTCATGCTATTACAGGAACCGATGGAAAATCTACTACAGCATGGATACTCTACCATTTTTTAAAATCTGGTCTCCCAGATTCACCAGTATATTTAGGAGGAAATTTTTGAACACCACTTGCAGATATCATAGGAGATATCAAAAAAAATGAACAAAAAAGTGGACATATAGTCCTAGAGGTGTCGAGTTTTATGGCGTACAATATCAAAAAGTTTACAGCTGATAATACAATATTAACCAATCTCCATCCGGACCACCTCGATTGGCATAAAAATCTCCATGAGTATTATAATGCGAAGCTCAATCTACTTGGGCACACAAGATGAACCATTCTGTATCCTCAATCAGTACTGTCTATTTTTCCGGAAATAAAAGATTTTCCGATGGAGTCAGTCTGTCTTTGAGATGAGATAATTCAAGCACCAGATGGTATATTACAATTGAGTCAGGAGCTCTTCCTAGATATCTCAGAAAGGCAGCTCTATGGTGACCATAATATCAAAAATATATTTTTCGCGGCATCTCTCGCTGTAAAAATGGGCATCACTGTGAAAGAGCTTTCAGCAATATTAGCAAATATACCAGCACTTCCTCATAGGTTACAAAAGGTCTCGGGGAAAGATAATAAAGTGTGGATAGATGATAGTAAATCTACTACTGCCCAATCTCTTTATGCGGCCTTGGCGGCATTTGCACCTCAAAAAGTATATTTAATAGCGTGAGGAAAAGATAAAGGGGATCCATTTGAAAATCTCGCTGAAAATCTCCAAAAATATTGTGTTGAATGTGTCGCAATAGGGGAGACAAAGCATATTTTCCTACAAGCCGCACACGACGCCTATATACCAGCTATTCCGAGTGCCACTATGGAAGATGCCGTATCGTATCTCGCTCAAAATACAAGAGAAGGCGATATCATCCTTCTCTCTCCTGGTTGTTCAAGTTTTGATATGTTTCAGAACTATGAAGAAAGGGCCGAAAAATTTCGCAGTGCTATAGAAGTGAATTAGTATATTTATAGAGCATAAACATATCTTAGCAATAGAAAAAGACTCGACCCGTGAAAGAGATATATATACTGGATTTGTATTACACTTTTATGAACCATCTCCATCCTCCACACCCAGAGCATTCTGATTCCAAATATCTTCTTATACTTTTCTCACTTATTTCCGTTGTATTATTCTTTGTTTTTCTGATTTATTTCGTTTATGGTCAAAAACAATTTGTACAAAAAACAGCATCAGAAGAAATAAAAAATATTGAAGAAATTCGTCGGACCAATAATCTCACACCTAAAAATACACAGATAGCATCCCCCATACCTTCATCATCTACGAGCCCTATCGATGCCGATATAAGCCGGTACAATCCTCGTGAACCAGAGACGCTGAGTTTGCGCGGACGAGGTCTACTTGATACATATTTTTCTACGATTCAAACCGGAGAATATCGCATCGCATGTTCTCTTCTCTCAAATACGATTTGTAATGCTAAACGTGATATTTATAGCTTTTCTCAATTTCTAGAAAAAATAAATGGAGGATACCAGGTCAAGAATATCACTCAAGCAAAAGAACAAAAACCAACAGAGGCTATTTATTGTGTAGAATATACCTATACTCTCAAATCAGATCTCAACCCAAAGCCTATTACTGAATTTTTCCAATATCGTATCAAATCTCGACCCGATGGTGGCGAAGAAATATCTGCTCGTGTTTGTGAAAAAATCATCAAAGATGGACGAGAAAGGCCTTGTCCTATTATTACTCCGAAGAAGTACTGTTATTAGTTAGAGAAACACGGGGGGGGGGGGGGATCGGATCCTTGTTCTGCATATTTTCTCATTTTTCTATATCCATTAAGTGATATTAAAAAGAAAAGCACGATAAATAACGTAACTAAAAAGAATTATCAGGACACCTATGATAGCATAGAGGATAGTTTTCTTTGCTTTTTCAGATTTTTCTTCATCCCCACCACCCGTTAAAACCAAAAAACCAGCATACATAATCATAATCACCGTTACAAGAGCGATAAATCCATTGAGAAAAATAATAATTTTGATCACAAGATTAAAAAAGCCATCAGGGTTGAATTGGCGGTTAACACATTCAGTGGGGATGCCAAAAAACTTCTTCCCATGACAATCATATCATCCGTATACCATTCGTACTATTGGTTCCGCGAGAACCATAATGATAAAACCCATAGCAGCAGCGATAAATGTTTTTTTACCATTTTGAAATCATTCCTCGTCACCTCAAGCAATGATAATTTTATAAAAAGCGAAAATCAGAACAATAAAGAACATAATCGCTGCAATATATCGTAAAAAATTTAGGATAGGATAAACAATTCCGACAGTAATCTCATAGATTGTGTCTATATTAAATCCCACATTATAGTTAAGTACATTATGTTCAAAAGTATAGAGGATTCCATAAGCAAAAGACACGAGTAATAACCCAACAATACTCCAAGTAAGAGTCATAGCCCATTTTGAAAAATCTTCCCCAGAATTATCAGATACAAAAAGACGAATTGCAGCAAAAAATGCCACTATTACTGCAACGATAAAAAGAATTCCAGCGAGTATAAAAAAGAGGTTTACCAAGATATTTTGTGCTCACTGACCTGTAATATAGGTATTGAATTGTTGATAATAAGAACCTGTCTGTCCTATCTGAGTCAGTCCAGGAGTATTTCACATAACGAGAGAAACCCCTACAATACCAAAAATAGGCACGATATATTTTAGGAGAGGAAGGAAAGAGCGTTTCATAACTATGAAGGGGTAGAAGGAGGAGTTTCTGAAGTATTGATAGCTGTATTTTCTGCAGCTGTTGATGTGTCTTCTTCGATTTTGGTGATTCCTAGACGTGCCTCGATTTCCATATCGACATAGATTTTCTTTCGACCATACATCTTGCGAGAGTATTCTTTGATGATTTTTGCGGCCCTATCATTGCGATAAAAATTATCCCAAATAGTTTTGATATCAAATGGTCGTGTGGAAGCGTTATTGATATTGAGTTTACAGTAGGTGGTGAAATTGGCAATGCCGATAATATCCTGTTGAGAGAGGGTAGGGGCGTATTCTTTTTCCAGATATTCTGCATCCTCTGCTCCAACTTTAAATGACATCATGGTACCTACGTTGCCGAAGACCGCATCCTTGATAGACGGCTTATCGGCTTTTATAGACTTTTGTGCTCCACCAATTTGAGCGATGTATTGATGTGCCATGATAAGAGCGAGCTTATATTTACGAGCTTCAGAAAGAATTTCTCAGAAGGTATCAGTCGCAAAGTTCTGAAACTCATCCACATAAAAATAAAATTCCTTTCGATCTTTTTCAGGAGTATCGGCACGACTCATGGCTGCCATATTTACCTTTGAGACAAATATCAGACCGAGGAGTTGTGCATTGAGATCACCTATTTTTCCCTTGGAAAGATTTACGAGAAGACAGCGTCTATTATCCATGATTTCACGGATATTAAAGGCAGATTTTGGTTGCCCAATGATATTACGAATAGTCGTATTCGTGATAAATGGTCAAAATTTGGCTGAAAAATAGGGGATCATCTCTTGTTTTTCACGATCACCAGTCTGAGCATATTCATGCTCCCAAAAGGATTTTACGACAGGATTTTTTACTTTACTTACTTTGTACTTCATAAAAGCATCATCCACAAAAAGACGAGGAACATCAATGAGTGTACCACCATCTTCTTCATCATCCATGAGTGTCAGTGCACCATTCCGGAAATAATGCTGAATTCGAGGGCCGAATATCTCTTCATCAAATATTTTGATGAATATAGCAGTGGCATCGAGAGCGGCTCTGTCTTTTTCAATTGCTCGCAAATCTGGATCAGTCGCGATAACTTCCAGCATATTCATACCCATAGGACGTTCATAGTCAGAGGGGTCAAAGATTACGATATCTTTTGCTCTTTCTTTTGGCGTAAAAGAGAGGATATCCTCTATGAGGTCTCCATGTGGGTCGATGACACAAATACCATCACCTGCCCAGAGATCCTGGCGCGCCAAATATCCTATCAAAACGGATTTACCTCCTCATGATTTACCGATAATGTAGTGATGTCTCCCTCTGTCTTGCTTATCAAAATAGATAGGTGTTTTTTTATTTCTATACTCATTCCATCAGAGGAGCACCGCATCTTTGTATACAGGAAATCATCCGAGCATACGGGTTTGATCAGAAGATTTTGGCATTTTCCCTTCATCCTTTGGTTGCCCACGTTTTTCTCATTTTGTTTCTATCGGGATCTCTTCATCCTTTTCAGTTATAAAACCATCATTTTTCCCTCGCAAAATATTCCCAAATTTATCAGTCTTGAGACGTGTGCCATCTTCGGTAATGATATACTCGCCATCACGTACATAATCAGGCATAGTCAATATTTCTTTTGGTGCTTTGAGATTGACCGGAGGGGGTACTTTTTTATAACCCAGCCAAGAGATAATAGGTGATTTGTTATAATTCACATCAGGAAAATGATAGAGCGTCGTGAGTTCATCAACAGAGTACGGACTCGTCCGTGTGAAAAATCCTGCTAATTTGAAACGAAAGGAAAAACGATGAATCCATCGAACCAAGGGACGAAACATACCCTCAAAGACCTGATTATTATCGAGACTATTACAGTATTCATTGGTATAGATACTCGTAGCAGCCAAGATGGCATCGATACCATCCTGAGCTGACGCAGCAGAATCACTCCCAACAAGCACTATCATACTTGCATTAAATGCATTTTGTGCTGCATTTTCGCCGACCATTTTTTGCGCCTCTTGTTCGGCCTGATTAAATATCTTGTATGAATCTCACGCACCAGCTCATGGAGCACCACTTACTTCAGGTTTATTTTGCACAAAATTAGTGATAATCCATCCGAGGGGAGCTAAAATTTTGCTCAACCCGAGTAATCCTCGTAACAGTCCACCTCAGCGCTTATATTTTCCTTTACTATAATCTCCTGCTACTTGTTTTGCTTTATCATTGTAGCGATGGGAAAGTGGTTTTGCAATTATTTGATATACAGCAACATCTGTATGTTTTAGTCCTCAAAAAACATTTGTAAATGTCCCGAGAGGATCATCTTCGAAATACTTATAGGTCTTGATAGGAAAATATTTATCATTCGCTTTCCCAATACTTGTTGTTCTCACGATAGCATGTTCTCATGTAAAAGTCACATATTGTTTTTTATCTCGAAGGACCACCTCAGCATCGGGATAGATAGAGGTAATAGTTTGCTCGATAGTATGAAAGAGCGACTTATACGTGACCAGGAAAAAATACATCTGGCCATCTTGATACACCATCTCGTAAGAGATCTTGATATGTTTAAAGAAAAAATTGGTAATAGTATATCGTAGTGAAGTCGATGAAAGTTTCCAAAGGGCATTGTGAACCAAATTCATAATACCCGCCTTTTCCTTGAAATCTTTTTTTGTTTCATGTTCTTTATCGAGTTTGGAGTCAGATCTGGGAAGTGTGACCTGGATATAGATGAGGTTGCGCGAGAGAATTATCTCAATAATAACCCTTATCAACCATACCAGAAGAGAGAGTATGACTATGCTTACCGCCAAAATAAGGAAATAATCCATAAAGTTCATCCCCTGATTTACGATGTTTGGGTCGACGGTCGGTACAGTAGAAACTGGAAGAATCGGGCGTGTCGGTAAAAAGATATTTCAAGCCATATTTTTATTGTAGTGTATTATCGCTTTTATTTCAATTTTTGTAGCATTTTTTGGAGTATATTGGGACAATATGAATTGACTTATAATATTATATTATTGTAAGTAAAAAAATGATCTTTTGAAAGACAATAAAAAACCCACTTTCGTGGGTTATTTATCTTTGTATGGAGCGGGCGACGGGACTCGAACCCACAACAACCTGCTTGGAAGGCAGGAGCTCTAGCCAATTGAGCTACACCCGCACAACAAAGATGGAGGCATTGTATAAAAAGTATGAGTTCTGTCAAAAAAAATATTTTTTATTATCGTCATTTTCCGTTCTCCTATACCGGTCTTCATTGCTGAGGATTACGTTTCATAGAGAAAACTATTTCAAAGATTGAAGCACTTGTTGCTTCTTCTATTTTTAATACACGAAATCAATGTTTGTATCTCATAGGTCATGTAGTTTCTCATGACTCATTTGTAAGTCATTGTTGTAATAATTCATTATCAATATTAAAAAATCGATGTAAGATTGGTAAAAAAAGTTTACGTCTACCGTGTTTTAATAGCAATCTTCGAGCTATAAGAGATTTATTCTCATCTTGAGGTAGAGGTATCGAAAACACTCCTGTAACTGTTACAGATTGGTTAGTTCTAGACAGAATTTGAAGCGACGTCACAGTAACAGGTACTTCAAGCTGTGGTATGCCAGTAAATGTATCAAAAGTAAATATTTTGGTAGTAGATCAATCGCTCATATATACTATATATTATATAATATAAGGTATTGTCAATTTTTTAATGATGATATTTTCCACCAGCAAGCAGATTCGTCACTCTGTAGAGCTGTTCGAGGACGATTAAGCTCGCAAGGGCATGGGGGAGTGTCCATTTTCCGAGAGAAATCGATTCGTGAATAACTGTTTTCATTGGTTCGGAGTCAAGACCATATGAGCCCCCAATAACAAAAATAATACTTTTGTATTGCTGGCTTTTTATACTGATCCAGTCAGCGAATTCTTCTGTAGTTCATGGATTTTTGCCTCCAATATCGCAGAAAACAATATACGAATGAGGATATTTTTTGAGTGTTTCGATAACATTTTTCGTATCACGTTGACGGCATGCCTCAGTATCATCATACTTTGCTGGTTTCAATAAGATGATTTCTAGCTCTTTCTGTAACCTTTTTTCGTATTCTTTGATTGGTTTTTCAAAGTGATGCCAAGAATCAGCGACAGTAAGGAGCGTAAATTTCTTCATAGTCTTTATAGAGTTATACTGGTACAATCCCAGGGATTATATATATTTCCCCTCCTTTTCAATGCAGAGCATCTTCGTTGCGTCTCATTTTGGAATTCAGTTTTTTAATTGACTATTAATAATTTATAATTATTATTCATATATGAATGCAGCAGTAAAGCCCCCCACAGATACTACTCAACGTGCTTCTTGGCTTGATGTACCACAGGTAACAGCAGTAAAAACAGCTATAAATTCTTTCTCCAAGAGAGGGTTTCCACTAGATGGTACATATTTTTCATACCGTTGAGAACGAATAATTAACTATAATCTTTTCATGAATCCTAAAATATTAGCTCCGATTGCTAAAAATAGGTTTTGTGGAATCGATCCATGATTCGCTCATACTCGGTGTAGATGGCGATATATTTTATGAGATGATCTCTTAAGAATTACAGAACATGTTGGAGGCAGAGTTCGTCAGACTACTCTATTTGATGCTGAGAATCAATGATGGATAACAAGTACTACGTATGAAAGATTATTTTTATATTTATGAGCAGACGGTGTTGACATTAATCGGGTTCAGAATTTATTACGTCAGAATCCTGGCATTGATAATGCTTTATGGATGATAACTAAAGAAGGTGTTGGAAAGATAGGAATAGAATAAAAAATTGATTCTCCCCCGAGATACCCTATAATGCCTGTAATTTATGGCTATAAAAGAAACATCGCATAATCCTCTCAAAGAACGAGTATCAACACCAAATCCAATCGCTGAAGATAGTGGGGAAGAATCACTGCGTCCAAAAAAACTTTCTGAGTATATCGGACAGACGATGATAAAAAAACATCTTCAGGTCGCCATGGATGCGGCAAAAATTCGTTCAGCGCCCGTGGAACATATTCTCTTTTATGGTCCTCCAGGTCTTGGGAAAACCACGCTTGCTATGCTCGTAGCGGCTGAAACAGGAGGAAGTCTGCGCCATACTTCTGGTCCAGCAATTGATAAACCAGCCGATATGCTCTCTGTGCTCACGAGTTTACAACCGGGTGATATACTTTTTATCGATGAGATACACCGCCTGAAGCCAGTGATAGAAGAGATCCTCTATTCAGCAATGGAGGATTATCAGATAGATATTATGGTAGGAAGTGGTCCATGAGCGACATCAGTAAAGATGGATTTACCAAAATTTACGCTTATTGGTGCAACCACTCGTCTTTCATCGCTTTCTCATCCACTTCGTGACCGATTTGGACATGTCTGGAAGATGGATCTCTATGAAAATGAAGACTTGGCAAAGATCGTTCGTCGCAGTGCAAAAATTCTCTGAGTTGAGCTCTGAGATGATGAAGCCCTGGAAATCGCCAAAAGAAGTCGTGGAACACCACGAATTGCTAATCGTCTGACAAAAATCGTTCGAGATTACCATATTCTCGGGAAACTCTCTGAACTCTCTGAACTTTTTCGTGAAATACATATAGATGAATATGGTCTTGACGATATCGATAGACAACTCATTCGACTCCTCGGAGAAAATAATGGTAATGCTATGGGCATCAATACGCTTGCCGCTATGATAGGGGAGGAAGCGGCTACTATCGAGGATGTTATTGAACCATTTCTTATCAAAATCGGGCTTTTAGAAAGGACTCCTCGAGGACGAGTAATTTCTATGAAAGGAAGAGAATATCTCCTAAAATAGGGCAGGTTTTTTTATGTAGAGTATTCTAAAACACAGACAAAGAATCCTTCTTGCTTATCGGTAGGGAGCCAACGTCCAAAATACATACCTTCGTATTCTGGGAGGAAATAATCCCATGTAATAGGGCAGGGGATTGTGGTAAATGAAGGACTCTTTCTGAGAAATGCTTTTACAACCTTTTCATTTTCTCATCGAGAAAGAGAGCAGGTAGAATAGATGATTTTCCCAGTAGGGGAGAGGAGTTTCCCGGCAGCTTCGAGCATTTGGAGTTGTAATTCAGCTTTTGATATACTTTTTTCTTTGGAGTACCATTTATGGGTTCGTTCATCAGCGAGATTGATACGACCATCAGAGCTACATGGAGCGTCGAGGAGGATGCGATCATATTTTTCTGTTGCTGTTTTTGCAAAATCAATAGCGTCCATTTTTATCACTTCAACACAGCCCTCTGCTCACTGAAGTTTGAGAGTATGAAGAAGTTTCTCATGTCGTATGCCGAATTTCTCCAGCGCAGTAATCTGACATTTTCCACGAAGTATACTCGCTATCTGTGTTGTTTTAGAACCTGGAGCGGCTGCCATATCGAGAATTTTCTGTCCAGGTTGTAAATCGAGACAAAGAGCTGGAATCATACTCGAAAAACTTTGCACATAGATTTTCCCTTCACGATAGATATCAAGACCCCGAAGTGTATATTCTTGATCGATTGGAAGAGAAAAAGCGTCGTCTGAATATTGCCAAACCTGATAGGGGAGTAAAGCGGTTTTGAGGGCTTGCACTACTTCTTCTGTAGAGGATTTAAGATGGTTTACTCGAAATGATACAATTGAGCGAGGTTGTGACCAGCCAGCGATGATTTTTGTCTGAATTTCAGCAGGGAATTGCTCCAAGAGTGAGAGGAGATTTGAGGGGATAGATACCATGTGATATATTATTTTTTAGCATTGTACATCTCTGGAATATTTTCCCAGAGAAGATCGTACATTTTCTTGAAACAATCAGCTATTTCAGCCGACTCTATCATTATTGCCATTTTTTCAAGCCATGAGACGATGAGTACTTTATCATCATACAGATTTATCTCTGGTGTAAAATGATATTTCTTCATATCGACTACTTTTGTGGAGCGCAATTCGCGAGAATCAAATGTTCGTCGTTCTAGGGAGAGAGGGTTATCAGGAATCACTGCTCGAATAGAGACGCCCGCATTTTTTCGACGCATATAATATTCTGGGAAGAAATTTGGCAATGCGCCGTGCATAGTTTCTACATTGGCAAAGGCAGAAATCTTTTTTTCCGTGCAACGCAAAGTATCTTCATAGGCCTCTCGCATACCAAGATCTCCTTCGAAAAATCGAACCTGCGGTTTGGTGGTTCGGATATTCTGGAGGGACTGAAGCTCCACAAGATGTTCTTTGAGGAAATACTTCTTATGCTCGATATCTTTTTCTATTTCTCTCTTATTGCGATCCAGATAGGCAAGTAATTCCTCTGGTGATGCGACTCGAAAATAGGAAGACTTTCATTCCATACATTTTGAGATAAGTCATTTCTGAGAGAGACTATTCAATATATCATAAATAGAACTTCGTTTTATGCCTGTTTTCTTTGCGAAGTATTGTGCTGTCGGTTTGATACTGGAGAGTCCAATCAGGTAGACTTCGGCTTCTTTTTCTGAAAGCCCAACTTTTGTAAGGAGATTTTTCATAATTTTGTCGGATTATAGTCGACATCTTTATTATACTAATTTAAGCCATAAAATGCAAATTATTTTTTGATAAATTTGATTTAATTTCGAAAGTATATACCATGCCTGTGAAATAAACCATTTTTCTATGAATATACCAAAAAACTGTCAGAAAACCTGAATACCTTTTGAGATATCACAGTTTGAGCAAGATTTTTTGAAAAAAATTGCTCCTGAAATAGATGGGGAACGCTTTGAGATTCCTCTCCCAGAAACTTGTCCTGATGAACGAGCAAAAGCAAGGACACTTCATAGAAATGAACAAGTGCTCTACAAAAATATTTCTGCTTTTTCTCAAAAACCAGTTATTTCGCTCTATAGACCAAATACCGAATGGAGGATTGTGACTCGAGAAGAATGGTTCTCCGATAGCTGGAATCCACTCGAATATGGTCAAGATCCAGATTTTTCACAACCATTTTTCCGTCAATTTCAATCAATCCAAAAACGGATACCGAGAGCAGCAACTGTGACGCTCAATAATGAAAACTCTGAATATACCACCGGAACGGGGTTTTGTAAAAACTGTTACCTTATCAATTCATCAGAATACTGTGAGGATTGTTATTATGGGAAGCTTCTCCAAAGCTGCAAAAATATTATTGATAGTAGCTTTATCTACAATTCAGAATATCTCTTTCAATGCTTTAACTGTGACAAATGTTTCCGAAGCCAATATCTCATCAATTGTATCAATTGTAACGATAGTATGTATCTCGAAAACTGCATCGGATGCCATGATTGTTTTGGATGTATTAATCTCAAAAATAAGGAGTATTACTTTATGAATAAGAAATATTCAAAGGAAGAGTATCAAAAAAAGATTGTAGAGCTTCATCTCGAAAAACTAGACCAGAGAAAACTTATTTGGAAAAAATTTCAAGAATTCGCTCTTACTCAACCGCATAAATACGCACAAATCACAAAGTCTGAATGATGCACAGGAGATTTTATCACCAACTCAAAAAACTGTATCAACTGCTACGATATGTCAGATTCTGAAGATTGCTATCATGTGCAGCTCGGAGTCAGCGCAAAGTCGCTCGTCGATTGTTCGAACATGTATATCAAGCCAGAATTTTCTTATCAAACACTTGGAACGATTCAAACCTATAATTGCCATTTTTGTCTCTATGTTTTTCATAGTCGAGATCTCTGGTACTGTGAACAGTGTTTTACCTGTAATAATTGTTTTGGATGTGTCGGGCTCAGAAATAAGAATTATTGTATATTTAATAAACAATATTCACCGGAAGACTATTTCAAAACTATGAAAAAGATAATTCAGCATATGCAAAAAACAGGGGAGTGGGGGCAGTATTTCCCCATCTGACTCTCACCGTTTGCCTATAATGAATCGGTCGCTCAAGATTATTATCCTCTGACAGAAGAAACTGCGCTACAAGAAGGATATACCTGGCACGAAAAAGAGGAAAGTAATTACCAGGCAGAATGGTATATACCTCTGAGTATAGATCAATATGATGAGAAAACCGTTGGATTCGAACAGGCGACAAAAAATATTCAGGATTGTCTTCAGTGAATTATCAAATGTTCTCTTACCGGGAAACCATTTAAGATTATTAGCCAAGAACTCGTCTACTATATCGAGCATCATATACCTCTTCCCGATGTGTGCCCTGATTCACGACACCTCGAACGATCCAAACTCAGAAATGCTCATCGCCTCTATGAGAGACAATGTGCGAAGACGTGAGAAAAACTGATTTCCACCTACGCTCCAGACCGTTCAGAGATTATCTATGGAGAAAAAGCATTTCAGGATTTGATGGTGTAAGAAAAGAAAGAATTCTTTATGGTAATTGTGTAGTTTTTGCTGTCTTTATTGCTTGTTCACAGGAACTCTCTAATTCCATTATCTCTTCGAATCTACATGCTAATCTGTGCAGGATAGCATTAAAAGTATCTGCACCTGAGGGAAATGTATGGAATTTTCCAGTATTTCTCCCCACACCTGGAACATCTATACTGTTTACACTTATAAAGCTTGTATTTCGTTTAGCATTTCAAGATATGGGTACACTTTTTCATGCAACTAGAGTGATGTTCTGTGCAGTTGGATTTTCTGATGCAAGAAATATAAGAGAGGCAGCTGAAGAATCTGTATCATTTTTCCAATCTGTTTTGCATTGAGTTTGTTCAGAGAACCTTACTTCTTTCAATTTCGCAACATTGCTATGTGAAGATTTACCTCTTAATTCTCATGAGGTGTCTGCTTCTGATTCTGCTATGGTTAGTTGTATCAGTTTCCCATCATGCCACTGTAATAAATTTTTCAATTACATGAGACATAAGGCCTATTATTTTTTCAGAAGTAGTTGCTTCTCGAAATAACTCATTGAGAGACTTTCATGTTCACCTCCAATCCCGAACAACCTCTGTTATGCAAGGAGCTAACTCAAACATTTCTTTTGTTACTAATTCACTATCTTGAAAAGGCATATTAAAAAAATTAGAATATAAATTCTAAAAGAAATATTAATAGTATTTTTTATTTGTCAAATAATTTGTATGGAAAATCTTATCTACACATGAAACTTTTTATGCACCTCTCGTAATTGCTTGTTAGTAACATGAGTATAAACCTGAGTGGTAGCGATGTTTTTATGTCAGAGAAGCTCTTGAATCGATCGTAAATCTGCTCCATTTCAGAGGAGGGTAGTGGCGAATGAATGCCGTAGTGTGTGAGCCGAAACGGGCTTTACGATACCAGCTTTGCGAGCTCTATCGCCAATCATTTTAGTAATCAAAAATCGATCAAATCGTACCTCATCCGAGCTTGCATCGACAGGGAAGTGCTTTCCGTGTTTGAGAAACAAGGCAGAGAAGTGGTCTTCCCTCTTTGCGAGGTATTCACGAATGGCATCACAGGCCCAATCGGTTAGGTAGACGACTCGTACCTTCTTTCCTTTACCTATGATAGCAAACTCGAGAGTGTCAAGATTAATATGTTTTATATCCAGTGCAGTGAGTTCTGAAACACGTAAACCAGTACTATAAATCGTAAAGATAATCGCTCGATCACGCAAATCAGAAATTTCTTCAGTACCAATGGAGTCTGTGAGAGTTTGCAGTTCTTCAGCCGTCAAGAATTCGACTTTTCGTTCACGATTTTTTTGAAGCTCAATATCTGATGATTCGAGTCCTGTCGGAATATGACTTTTTTTACAGAAAAGCAAAAATGCTCGTAAAGAAATCATATACGCATTCACGGTGGAAATACTGATAGCTCATTGAGCAAGTGATAACCGAAAATGATCACAAATATGTTGGTCGATATGATTTGTGGAAATCCAATCTATCTTTTCCAATTTTTCTCTCATCCCGTCATCCTCGGACTTGATCCTAGAATCCATCCCCGTAAAAGAGGCCTCTATTTTTTTCTTGGGCTGTATAGACACCTGTGAGGCAAAAAAACTCGTTAAATCGAATCCTTTTGGAATGATGTGATGGATCTCAGGATGTACAAATCCAATAAAGGCCCACATATGCCGTCCGTATTGTTCCACCGTTCTCGGGCTCATCGCTCGAGTAATCGTGAGGTACATCAGAAATTTTTCAACGGCTTCGAGGAGAGACATACAAAAAATACAAATGGTATACGTATAGAGAGTATAGGGGAGAATAGAATTCTTACAAATCTATTTTCACATAATGTATGTTATGTGCAATAATGCTCTGGGTTATCAAGATGGATGAGGGCCATTTGTACTGCTTGATATGTATAATCTATACGTGTTACACGACCTTTTGTCAGTGTACCAATCATACCTAATCATTCACGAAATTCTCGATGCTCAGCAAATCCCATCTCGAGAGCAATATCACAAATTTCTTTATTCTCTCACAGCACTTTCTCTATCATTTTCTTCGGATATTCAAAACATGATGCAAAACCAATATGATAATTGATTCAATCATAAATAGCACAACATGTTGTATCCATATAACCTGATTTTGTATATGGAACTTCGAATATGCCTGATTCTATACCAAAAGCAAGATCATATTTTCCTGATGTATACGCTGCAAGCGCCCTATTTCTTGCTCCAGAAACTATCATTTTGAGTCCTATTGGCTGAGCTAAAACCCCAGAATCCACATCACAAGAGACTAGTTCTGCACCCATCAGAATCGGATATTCTTCAATCCCCTCTCTTACGGATGTTATTTTTCAAGCATTTTTAGTCCCTACAACAATGCGCATATTTTTTAATAAAAAACTACAGTGTAGTATAACCGTATTCGGTCTTTTTCAATAAAAAATTAGGAGAAGTTTTTTGCACTCTCAGAAAACTCCTTATAATCCACCGTATGAATATTCTTAAAAAAATACTTTTTTCTTTTGAAGGGAAAATTGGGCGAGCCGACTTTATCTACTGAATCATCTATGGGTATCTCTTGACATGTGTCTCATTAGATGCCTTGATGCAACCATTTTCAAACTGGAAACTCATAGGCGGAACAACAGATATATGATTTGCTGTTCAGTATATTCTCTCCATAATTGGTATTATACTGGCTCTCTGGATACTCTCTTCAGTTATTATCAAGAGATCTCGCACACTAGGATATGATACTGGTATGGGGCTCATGGCTCTCATATTTCCCCCGCTCATCTTGTTGGGCCTCAAAAAAGATACAGAAACATTTCTCTACAATGGTGGGATGTCAATAGCTGACCGATGTTTTTTTTATGGTGTTATCTGACTTACAATACTTTCAATTTGGACTATCTATCAAATAGATTTTAACTATAAAATATTTCTCAGCGTACTCGGATGTATATTGATAGTCTTGGTTCTTATTTTTGATTGGGATAGAAATCCGTTTCATATTTATCCAAAACAAAAATATATTGGAACAGACTCTGTGCTTGATTTGCTTTTTGTTATAGCACTAGTCCTCTTTATTCGTCTGTATATCATTTCCCCATTTCAGATTATTGGTCCATCAATGGAAAAAACATTTCATGGTGGGAATGTCCATAAAAATGCAAATGGACAATATGGAGATGGTGAGTTTATCCTCGTCGATAAGATGTCGTATCGGATTACGAAACCAAAACGTGGTGATGTGGTAGTATTTTCTCCACGAATAGGTCCCACAAAAAAATATCTCATCAAACGAGTTATTGGTCTCCCAGGAGACACTGTAAAAATAGCTGATAAATTTGTGTTTATCGCAACAAAAAAACGCCCTGATTTGTTTGTCAAAATCGATGAATCAGCCTATCTGGGAGAAAATTATGGGAATACGTGTATTTATCTTGGTTGTGCCTGAGATGACCCAGTGACATTTCATGTACCAGAAGGACATTACTTCCTGATGGGAGACAATAGGCCCGCATCGCTGGATTCTCGACACTGTTTTGAAAACTGTGAGGAATATGGAAGTGACATCAGATATATACCCGCACCATCTATTTCATGACGTGTTGGATATGCGCTTGGGCATTTTGATATGTTTGAGAGGATACTTCCTTCGCCGAAGTGGGGTACGATGAAACAAGTCATTCCCTGGAGAGGGAAAAATATTCTCAATACGCACACATATCCAGAGCTTGATTCATAATTATGAAACGATTTTTTTTCTTCCTGACATCGTGTCTTCTCATAATAGGTATCCTCTATTGCGTCTTATTTATAAGACCCTATCGTGTTTTAGGGGACTCCATGGCTCCCATGTTACAAAATAACACTCTTATTCTCCTCGATACCTTGCAAGCGCGTATTGGCACTATTCAAAGAGGGAATATCATCGTCTATATACATGAAGATAGAACTCCAAAGATAAAACGTGTCCTGGGGATAGAAAAAGAAGTACTTGTCATCAGAGATGGGGGGATCTATCTCAATGAGAAAAAAATCTCAGAACCCTATCTCAACCAAAATATACGTACCTGTGTACCGGGAAGTTGCACAGATTTGAGCCCAAAGATATTTACAGTTCCAAAGAATGCCTATTTTATACTCGGTGATAATCGAGAAAATTCTCGCGATTCACGATGATGTACAGATGCTATCTCCTGTGATACACAAAATACTTATTATGTCTCTCGGGAAGATCTCATAGGAAAATATCTCTTTCAACTCCCCTCTTTTTAAGAAGAGTAATTGAAGTGCGTAAGTATGTAGGTGCTTAAGTAAAAAGAATTTTAATTTTCTTCTTTTTTATTTTTTCTTTCTGCTTTAAAAATTTAAAGCCACTCCACCTCCACCCCCCTCCCCTGCACGATGTTGCTACGAAATGGTTCTAAAAAAGACAATATATCAGAAGATTTTATAAGTATTTTTTGATAAAATTCACCCCCTCTTCGTTCCATAAGTAAATGATCATATGTTACGCTGGTAGCAGAATTTTTTGCCGCCTCCATAATCATAGAAGCCAATGTTGCTACACGCTGCTTTAGAGTAGATTCTTGCTTTTCTTTGATATGTATAGCAACCATTTCAAGAAATGGAGGTAGTCAAAATTTTTTTCTTTCCTGAATACTTCTCTGATAAAAAGTACGAAAATTCGCTCCCGTAAGATCCTGGATAATCTGTAACTTCGGTGAACGAGTCTGGATAATGACCTCATCCGTTCGTGAGAAAAAATATCGTACCTGACTATAGATTTCTTCTTCGATATCATAGATTGGTACGGAGAGATCAGCCTCGAGAAGCAAAAAAGCCGCTAATCACAGATTTTCTATTGGGAGAGATGTGATTTTTTGGGTGCCAATAAATATCTCATTTGCTTCTAGACTTTTTTGTGAAAGGAGCTGAGTATTTCACTCTACGAGGAGGATTTTATTGTTGGGAAAAAGCTTTTGAATGCCTTCTTCGATAGTCTGAACACGAGCTCCGCTCTGAATCAGATTGAAGCTCCTACATTTTGGGCATGTAGTCAAAATTCCAGTTTTTTGTTCACAAAAATGACAGAGAAGAAAGTTCTCTGGAGTATGATGTACTCGCATCAAGAGGTCGCAAGCGGGACATCGTGCGACCCATCCACAATCACGGCAGAGTAGTGTGCTCATCGCACCTTTTCGATTGAGTGATAATAGAACTTTCTTGCCAGAAGAGAGAGTGTCTTGTATTTTAAAAAACAAAACCTCTGAAATAAGGGGCTCAAGAGAGGGTATGAGATTGAGGTCTACGACGGTGATCATTCTTCGAATTCTTCGATAATAAATTTTACGAAGTCCTGATGACTATCAAAATGGTTGTAAACAGAAGCAAATCGGAGACAAGCGACTTCATCGATATCCTTGAGCTTATGGAGGACATCTTTGCCTACTCGCTTACTCGTAACTCCCGTCTTGTTCTCAGCCCACTCTATTTCCAGGACATTGATCATTGATTCGATCTTTTCCCGAGGAATATCTCTTTTATTACAGGCCTTCAATATACTCGTTTCTAGCTTTGATCTATCATAGAGCTCTTTTCTACCACTCGTCTTGGTAACAAAAAAACTGACAAATTCCATTCGTTCAAACGTCGTAAAACGAGCTGTGCATTTTTCACACTCACGTCGACGTCGGATAGAGAGACCATCTTCTGATATACGTGAGTCTATCACGCGAGTTTCGAGATTTTTACATTTAGGGCAGAGCATAGGAAAGTAAATACGAATTATAGAGAGTATAGGAAATCTCTGGAAATTTCAAAGGGAATCCAAAAAAGTCTATTTGACAACAGTATAAAAATAAATACTATTTTATAGTTTTATTTTATAAAGATTATATATGTCTAATCCTACAGAATTACCAGAACAAAGTTGAATAAAGGGTGTTTCATGTGGGAATTGTATTCTCTGAGAAAAAAGAGAAGAAGGTTCTATACTTCGTGCTTGCCGTTTGCTTCCTCCTAAAAATGGAGATCCTCAGACAGTATTTGAATACTCTTTTTGTGCTTGAGGAGTTCAAAGGGGAACAAAAGAAAAGTTTTTTGATATTATTATAAAAAATGATAAATGAACAGAATAATAAAATTCAAGACATTTTATTTTAGAAAAACCTTCTTATTACAAGAAGGTTTTTTTTAATAAGAATATTTTATGGAGCAGACAATGGGACTCGGTCGTTCTCTGCCACGACCGGCGCTCTCGCAGTCGAAGTGACAAAAGTCACTTCTTGATGCTCGATTCTCGCCCCATTGATAGTTAATTCTTTATTGGAGCAGACAATGGGACTCGAACCCACAACCTCCGCCATGGCAAGGCGGCGCTCTAGCCAATTGAGCTATGTCTGCATTTATGGAGCGGGGGGCCAGGTTCGAACTGGTACCTCCAAGGGTTGAAGCCTTAGTGCTCTCACTCATTTAAGCTACCCCCGCATCCACATGATGGCGATTATAATAAAATTTTGGGTATTTCAAATTTTTTATGATAATGTTTGATGAAAAACAGTCACAGTAATAGTGATAGTCATAGGAAGGAATATTCTTTCAGGAACCAATTAAACCAACAAAACGAATAAAACTGATTAAACCTTGTTACTATGCTCTATCTCATCCGAAAACCTCTCTGAATCACTAGCAATCTCGTTGTCAAAATCCTCAAACGAGTTATCAATGTGCCGAAAATTGGTTTTGCGGGAACGCTTGATCCTCTGGCAAGTGGGCTGATGATCGTGGGGACAGATGGGTCTCCTCGTCTCTTTCCGATGATTGAGCACTTCCAAAAAACGTATCAAACTACGATTCGTCTCGATGGAACAACCGAATCCTATGATCTCGAAAAACCAGTTATAGAAGTTCCTGTAGATAAAAAAACTCTTCAAAATATTACTCTTGAGAGCATTCAAAATATTGTAAAAAAGCATTTCTTATGAGATATCCTCCAATCCCCTCCCCTCTATAGCGCCATCTGGATAGATGGAACACGCTCGTATGAGAGAATGCGAAAAGGAGAAACGGATTTAAAATTGGAAGCGAAACCACGCACAATTCATGAGTTTAAAATTCTCTCCTACGAGTGGCCAAGAATTGAATGCGAGATAACCGTCTCTCACGGTACTTATATTCGCTCTATTGCTCGAGACATAGGGAAAATCCTCGGAACAGGGGGTTACCTCGAAAAACTCGAACGAATTTCGCTCTGACATGTCTTACTAGAGAAATCTCGGGAATGGATACAGCACAATGATATATTTTATGTCCCCCTTTCACACAAAGAACTCTTTCTAGATATCCCTGTTATAGATCTTACCATCGAAGAACGAACCCATCTCAGGACAGGAAGTACCCCAATTCCTTATAAGGGGAAAGATGGCAAGTACTTTGTACAATACGACGAAATAACCTATGGACTTCTCGAGGCAAAAAACGGGATGATATTTCCAGTAAAAAATTGTGTTTAAAATGGCTCAGTATTTTCTTTTCAATAAATAAGAGAAACTGCGGCTTTCGATGCAGATAAAAATCTATCTGGATTGAAAGTCTTATCTCGTTCCAAGCAAGCTATTTCATGATTCATAACAGCAATATGACTATTTAATGCAACAATGGTGTCTCGACTCTGGTCATTTTCTAATAATTGTCTTGGCAATGGGGTCTGATATGAGGATCGCGGCTCAGAATGGTACTCAAAATAATCTGGAATTTTCAGTCCGGGAGACTCGTGGAGTCTTTCAGATAAGACGTCTCTTAGTACACAAGGTAAATCAATAGGTACCTCTGCCATCCTAAGCTCAGCGATTTTTGTAGACATTCTCACCCGATATGTCATTCATAGTGCATTAAGATAATCCGCAGGAATCCCTGTGCGTGACAATTCTTCTAGCATTGATGGTTTTAATCCTTCTCTAGTTGTATCAGCATCGTAAGCTCAATGAGCAGAATCAGATCTATGCATATTTTACCAATTACCGAGAACGGCAGTAGCATCTTCTTGTTTGGTATTTGTATCAGCAGCTTCTTTGGCAGCAATAGCTTCTTTCTGTTTTTTCATTTCAAGTGCTTGCCACTCTGTCGTATGTTTTTGATTGAGAGATTCGATTTCTTTTTGGTATTTTTGTTCCAGCTCATCCAGTTTTTTCTTTTCAGTTTCGAGTATATCATAGAGTCTCTTGACCTGATCATCATTCATGCTTGGCAAGATATCAAACCAATATTGACGCTCACTATCATCCATAGACTCGGTGGCGAGGATGAGTTTGATCAGCTCAGGATGCTTTGCTTGAAGCTCATCGAGAATAGTAAAAGTCGTTTTCCCTTGTTGTATTATTGCCATAAAAGAATATTTACAGAAACATTGTATCCGTTTTTTACTGTAAATGCAAGCTTTTTCACGAAAAGTTTTGCACTCAAAGAAACCTGTCTATAATAGGAGGAAAATTATGACGTCAATACAAATTTGGTCACTCATCTACTTTACATGCATCAGTATTGCTACCTGGATATTTTTTGGAGTGATTTTTTTGCAGTTGAAACGTTTTATGAATTTGAGTCGATATGTCCCTCTAGTAGCACGCATACTTACGGTGATTCTCGTTATTATGACTATTGTGGGATACCTGTTAATTTTTATACCAAACAATATTATCTGACCATCTCGTGTGGCTCCAGTGACTCGTCCAGAAGGTGTTTTTGATACCTACTAATGAGATAAAATATATTGACTTTATTACGTTACATTTCATAGAAATTGAAAGACTGAAATCCTCCTTCTAAAAAATAGATTTTTAGTATTTCTTCATATACTTATTACTATCTATGACCCCATTTGAACTCGCCTATTCCCGTCTTAATGCTGCACAAAAACAAGCAGTCGATACGATTTACTGACCTGTCGCTGTTATCGCATGACCTGGTACCGGTAAGACCCAGCTTTTGACGCTCCGAATAGCCAATATCCTCAAACAAACGGATTCCTCGCCGAGAAATATCCTCGCTCTCACGTATACCGAAGCGGGTTCTTTTGCGATGCGAGATCGTCTCAAGAGCTTTATCTGAAGTGATGCGCTCCGGGTGAATATTTCAACGTTTCATGGATTTTGTAAATGACTTATTGATGAAGAATATCCTGAGCTTTTTGCTCGTTCTCGCGGGATGAAAATGCTCGAAGAACTGGACGCTCGTCGACTGGTTGGTAAACTCCTGATTGAATGACCATGGGAACACCTCAAGCCACGCCATGATCCTGAGCTCTATATGCTCGATGTGATAAAAATAGTAGGGCAACTCAAGCGCGAATGAGTCTCTCCAGAATCATTTCGTGTGAAACTGGATGAAGCGATTGCAGATCTCCCAAATAATGAAGATCTTCACTACAAAAAAGATACCAAATGGTGAAAGAAAGGTGAGAGAAAAGCCGAATATGCTGAAGCCGAGAAACGACTCTTCCGACAAAGAGAACTCTCCTACATCTATCGTCAGTATGAAGATGCTCTCCTCACAGAGGGCTGGTATGACTATGATGATATGATCATGATGGTGCGTGACCAGATAATCTCCAACGCTCATTTTGCGACACTCCTCCGAGAACAGTACCAGTATATCATGGTCGATGAATTCCAGGATACCAATGGGCTTCAGGCCAGCATCGTCGATGGTATTATGGATGAGCAAGAACAACCCAACATCCTCGTCGTAGGTGATGATGAACAATCTATCTACCGATTCCAAGGAGCTGTGATGGAAAATGTCCTCAATTTCTGTAATAAATACCGCTCTCAAGACCTCAAAATCATTACTCTTGTCGAAAACTATCGCTCAACTCAGACGATTCTGGATAGCTCTCGTGCAGTTATCCGAGAGAATACTCAATCCCTCGAACGCGCACTGGAACTTGATAAATCCCTCCAAGCAAGAGCCGATATTAGTGAAGAGCCGATTTTTCTCATAAAGGCACCAGATCCAGCGATTGAAATAGCGACATTGATTCACGATATCAAAACCAAGCACGCTGCAGGCATACCCTGGTCTGAGATAGCGATTATTTACCGAAAGAATGCCAATCCTGTCCATCTCATCGAAGTGATGCGCCGAGAGGGTGTCCCCTTTCACAAGCAAAAAGGTGAAAATCTTCTTCACCATCCCGAAGCGCAGAAATTGATGAAGACGCTCATGCTTATCGGGAATATGCATCGCAATGATCTTTTCTGGGAAGTGATGCTGTTTGATTTTTGGTGAATGGATCTCGGACATCTCTTGCGACTTCAGAATAAAGCAAAATCTCAGGATCATCATCTCAGAAACTCGCTCTTTGAAGCATTTCTCGCAGATAATGATATGTTTATCACCGCTGTCGTACGAAAACTTATCAGCTTTGAAAAGCTCTCGGCAAACAAGACACTCGTACAATTTTTCGAAGAATTCCTTGAAATATCTGGATACCGAAGTTTTGCTCTTGCCCAAGAAGATCGTATCGAGCGACTCTCAGTCTTGAATAGCTTTTTTGATGAGATAAAAAATATTGCCTACCTTCATCCTGAGTACAGCATCAGCGACTTTATCACCTATATGGAAGACCTCGACCACTATGGTCTCTCCCCTATGACACAGCCCATCCGCACACAGAGCGATGCTGTCGAGCTGATGACTGCCCACGGAAGTAAAGGGTTAGAATTTGAAGCGGTGTATATCTTTAATGCGACCAGTGGAAACTGGGAGTCCTCTCGTGATCCATCCAAACTCTCGGTCACTATTTCTCTCTTTGAAAAAGAACTCCTGACCAAGGAAGAAAAGAAAGACCTGAAGCTCGAAGAAGAACGCCGACTCTGGTATGTCGCGATGACGCGTGCCAAGCGCTACCTCACTATCTGTGCGACCGATAACGATGATATGAGAAGTAAACCCTCAACCTTTGCTGCTGAAATACCAGAAGAGCAAACCACTCTCCTTCCTCTCGTCGACAATATCGAGACCATCAGTGTGATGACGACGGCGCCAGTGCCATCGATTGATTGGCTGGCAGCGACACGAGCTGAGCTGGAGCAACGAGCGAAGAAATACACCCTCTCCGTCACAGGGCTCAACACCTGGCTCGCCTCTCCTCGGCAGTTTATGGAGAAATATCTGATTCGTCAGCCAGCGGGTAAGATGCCAAGTGCGTCCTTTGGTACAGCCGTCCATGCAGGACTCTCATTTATTGGTGAATATGTCAATGAGCATGGCACACTCCCTGGGTCTGAGCTCTGGCATGAAGCGGTGTGAAAGGTGTTGTTCCATGAAATACTTACCCAAAGAGAACAGGATGAGTTCCTTATTTTGACGGTTAAAACTCTCGAAGAATACCTCGCAAAAACTGACTGCCCTCTCCTAGAAAAAGCACGAGTGGAAGAAAAATTTGGCTGGAAAAAAGTCATCGTCGAAGGGATGCAAATCACGGGTATCCTCGACCGAGTGGAGTATCTGCCAGACAACAATGCTCAAGTCATAGACTTCAAAACGGGCAAAGCAAAAAAATCTGCTGAACAACTCGCAGACTATGAGCGACAACTCTATTTTTATAAGCTCCTCTGGGACGGAATCGGCGAATCTCGCACACTCGTACGAGGCGCTCTGGACTTCGTAGAAGATGCCCCATGAGCGACCGTGAATCGTCTCTATTTCGACTATATACCAGAAAAACTCGACCTCCTCAAATCTCAAATCAAGGCCTTTCGTGAATCACTCGAAACGCTGAATTTTCCAGAGGAAAATATGTTTTTCCATCTCGGTGAAAAAAAAGAGAACAATTAAATACTATCAGAATTTGAAAAAAACTTGCTCGTCACGATTTTTGCATACAATCATCACGTGCTATCAGCATATGGACCCATAGCTCAGGGGTTAGAGCAGTCGGCTCATAACCGATTGGTCCCTGGTTCGATCCCAGGTGGGTCCACCATAAAGTTTTTATGAATAAGATTTTATATAAAAACCTCCGTGAAAAACAGAGGTTTTTTGATTCTACATGGTGCGCCCGGTAGGGTTCGAACCTACGACCATCGGTTTCGAAGACCGGTACTCTTCCAGCTGAGCTACGAGCGCGTGCAGGGATTATAGCAAAAAGTCTTGAGTTGCAAAATTTTTTGCTTTTTTCTTTTCGCAAGTATACTAAAATAGGCTTACAAGTTTAGTAAGTTTTATAGGTTTAATAAGTTTAATAAGTTGTTATCAAACCAATAAGTTCCTTTCTCTATCTTCTGCTTCTGCTCTAGCTCTTTCTCTAATTCTATCTTTCTTAACTATGAAACACTCTTTCCTCCCTCTCATAATCCTCTCTCTCACACTCTCAAGCTGTTCTCTGATACGATCAATACCAGATGAGAGTGTTCCTGTAGTAGAGACCACGATAACTGCTCCAGACACGACAACTCCTGCAACAGTTTCCTGAGAGGACAAAACCCCAGACAATACAACCAAAACTCCTACCGGAAAGACTCCAACAACTCCAGGAGATAACACACCAAAACCAACCGTTTCAACCGAGGATCTTACAAAAGAATTGGATGCGTTTGTGGATGATATAACGAAGTGATTGTAAATCTTTACCACTTTTCACGATGCGAGATTTCCGACTCGAAAATGCCCTCTTTTGGCCTCACATAAGAAATACCTCTTATGAGGCTTTTTTTGAACAAATGACAGAACAAAAACTCCCTTCTTGAGCTGATGTCGCGACACAAGCCGCTTCGATGCAGCTGATAGAGCGTGAGACGATGGAACATCCTATTCTCGACCTCGAATGTCAGATGGCACAAGTGCTGGCTATGATGGAGGTACGAGGAGTATTTATCGATGTCACGATACTGAGTAAGCTCGAAGAAGAGCTCACGCAAACCATTCAAAAAATAGAAGCTACGGTAGCGGAACAGACGTGAGAAACATCCGTGAATCTCGCCTCCCCTCTTCAGCTTCAGAAGCTTCTCTTCGAAATACTCAAGATAAAACCTATCAGAAAGACGAAAACATGATGGAGCGTCGACGAAGAAACGCTTGCCATACTTGCAGAAGAAAATGAGATATGCCAGCAAATCCTCGTCCACAGACATGCTAGCAAGCTCCTTGGCACCTATGTGAGAGGACTGACCAAACATATCAATCCTGAGACGTATAGGATCCATACCACGTATGATTCACTCGGAGCTTCGACGGGTCGTATGTCGAGCGATAGTCCAAATCTCCAAAATATACCCGCATGAGACCCGTGGAGTGATGAGATAAAGAGCGCTTTTCGTCCTGAAGATCCTGACTGGTCCTATGTCGTGGCTGACTATTCTCAGATTGAGATACGGATTCTCGCCTGCCTCTCTGGTGATCCGACGATGCTCGATATCTTTCATAATGGCAGAGACCTCCACTTAGAAACTGCACGATTTATCCTCGGCAAAGAAGAAATTACTTCAGCCGAACGCAAACTCTCAAAGGCAGTGAATTTTGGCGTGATGTATGGTATCACACCATTTGGACTTTCGAAGATGATTGCCAAGACTCAAGCAGAATGTGCGGCGTTTATCGATGGATTTTTTACACTCTATCCTCGCACTCGGGAATATTTCGACCATATCGTCTCGGAAACCAAACGCATCGGGTATGCAGAGACATTTTTTTGAAGAAGACGTGCGATAAAAGGACTCTCAGATAATAACTCTATGGCACGAGAACAGGCAAAGCGTGAGGCGATGAATATGCCGATACAGTGAACCTGTGCCGATATTATCAAATACGCGATGGTAAAAATCGAGGAAAGTTTTCGAGCAAAGAAACTCGAGGCACAACTCATCATGTCCGTGCACGATGAAATCGTGGTCGAATGTCCTGATGTAGAAATCGAAGTCGTCGAAGATACTATGAAAAATATCATGGAACATATCGTCACCTGGGAAATCCCGATGACCGTCGAGGTGGGCTCTGGCAAGACGTGGAGAAGCGCGAAGTAAAATTTTGTCCTATCTCGGTATAAGTATGAGACTCTCTTCTTCTGAGCCACCTACTTTCATACCATCATCCAGGTGGAATCCAAATCTCTCTTTATGAAGTCTTTCTAGGAGAAATTGTCCATTCGGTTGATTGCCATCTTTTAATATCCAATTTCGTGCTTTTCCTAATTTAGTAGTAATTGACTGTTGTTTTAAATCATCTGGGACATCACTCTCGTTCCATTGATCCATTTGTACAGTTGCCAAGGCAGAAACTGGGACTCAAAGTTGTGAAGATTTTTCAGGATTCCTATCCACCATGACACGGAATTGGTCTATCGTAAGTCCAAAACCTCATAATGCCTCTTGGATTTGTTCCAGAGTCGCTCAGTTGTTGAGGATGTCATCTATCAGGATCCGTGGATGCCGTCCATGAAGTCATCGTAAGTGTTCTGGATTAAAAGTATGTTTGTCTGCTACTTTTTTTGTTGGTATACAATCTGCCCCGATAAGACGTGCCACTTCTTGTCCAAGATTCGTCTCAGCACTTGTTTCTGGAGCGATAATTACTGCTCCAGGAATTATTCCCTGTGAGAGCAATTCGATGACTCTTTTTGCTACTCCTGGTTGCTTGAGATGAGCATCTTTGTCGAGGTATCGCCTGCCATGAGTACTGGCCTTATAGACGACGTGAATCCCGTCTACATAAGAACAGTTTTCTTTCATGGAAACTAGAACACCATTAGGATCCCTATCGAGTGCTGACATAAGAGAAAAGTTAAAAATAAAGAACTATGCTGCCTTTCTTCTGTATTTGTTAATTTCGTCCCGAGTTGCCCTGGCAACAATCGCAGGAGTTTCTCCTGGTTTTTTTGGGAACATAACAGCACTGGATGAACTGATAACGCATCATGCTCATTGTGAATTCTGAGCGGCTGGTACGACATTTGCGATACTTCAACCCTGAGTGCCTATTCCAGGTACGAGAAGATTGACCCTATCCCCTACTATGCTTCGAATATTCGCCAATTCCTCTGGGAATGTAGCTCCTGCTACGATACCTATTTGCCCATTTGTGTTCCACTCATGAGACATCATACGAACAACTTCTTCATATACTTTTCTGCCATCTTTTAATTCCAGGTCCTGGATATCTCTCGCGTGTTCATTTGATGTTCTCCCCAGTAAGAATAGTCACTTATCTGGATATCTCTCTATAAATGGGATTACGACATCCTGCCCCATATAGGGATTTAGAGTAACAGCATCCGCACCAAATTTTCAAAATACTTCTTCTGCGTATTGTGCGCTCGTTCTGTCGATATCTCCTCGTTTTACATCGAGACCAGTGATTGCTCAGATCTTTCTTAAATATTCCATTATCTCCAATAAATGTTGTTCTCATCACTTGTATGCTGCAAAATATGCAAATTGTGGCTTAAACATAGCAGCATACGATACAGTTTCATCGATAAATCTTTTACAAAAATCCACCATCTTACTCGCTCCCCCTTCGATTTTTGAGATGTCAGGATCTATACCTACACAGAGAAGAGAATCTTTTTCTTTTATAGATTGCTCTAATTTATCTGTAAAATTCATATAGAAATATAGGAGATAGAATACCTCTATATTACCTGCTTTATTTTTTTATCAAGAACAAGTATAATACTTTACTATTTTTTATTGTGTACAAATATACAATATTATTTATTATAATAAAATCTTTTCTTGCAAATATACGAAAAGTAACTATAGCTTAGGTACGAGGACGTAAACCAAAGAAATGAAAAATACTCGGTCTTCGAACCTCCCAATCAGTAATATCTATTTTTCCAGCTCAGGAGCGTGTGACTTGATATACCTCTCGTGGGACGATACCTGTCTGGATGAGTCTTTCCTGGCCAGGATTGAGTACCGGGTTTTCTATACCTACATATCTCCATGCCTCTGGATAGGTCTTCTCCTCGAGCCATCCCTCTTGTACTGCTTCTGGGAAAGTGATGCTCCTGTCAGGAGTTCCCGTTGCATCGAGCACGGCAAGAATTCTTCAACAAAAAATATCGGGTAAGATCTTTGACATCTTTCTTGCTCCTGGGTCACACGCCACTATACCTCTACAATATCTTTCATATAAATAGTTTCCATCTGTATCAAATATTATAGCCCCATTCCTTCACAGGTATGCTCATTCCAGAAGCTCCCAAGTTTCTGTATAACTGTATATACTGCTATTTATCCAAGACCGCCAAAATCATGGATTAGGAAGTCGTACCCACGATGCTTGTTGTGGTATTTCTCATTCTCAGGTTGGGGACGATAAAGAGTCAGACATAATAATATTAGAGAGCCATCTTTTCTGGCACATCCATGCCTTCAAAGAAAAGATCAAATTCTTCTCGGAGCATTTCTTGTTTCTTCATCAGAATAGCAGAGATTTGTTCGTGAAGATCTTTGTGTTTTGAGATAATTCTCTTCGCTTCCTCATAGGATTTTTGGAGGAGTTCTCGTACCTTCTTGTCAACCAAAAACTTTGTCTCATCAGAGATAGCGTTACTATCTGTTGTTTCTCCAAGGTAATTATCCGCTACCATTCGCCCTGCGATATTTTCCATACCGATATCAGCATCAAATCCATATCGAGTCACCATGGCTCGTGCGATGTCTGTCGCTCTTTCTATATCAGAGGAAGCACCCGTAGTGATATACTCTTTTCAGAAGAAGATTTCTTCAGCTGCTCGACCTCAAAAATAGACCACGAGCTCATCAAGCATTTTTGCCTTGGTAATATACGTACGATCTTTATCCGGCAAAAACCATGTCACACCTCCTGCAGAACCACGAGAGATGATAGAGATCTTGTGAACAGGATCTGAATGCTTTGTCATCTTGCCAACGATAGCATGACCGACTTCATGGTAGGCAGTGAGTTTTTGCTCAAACTCTGTCATAACATGTGATGCTTTGATATTTCCCATCACGATTTTTTCGATACTTTGTTGTATCATGGCCTGAGTGACTTCTTCAGCATTTTCACGACCAGCGAGTATAGCTGATTCATTGAGGAGATTTTCGAGATCTGCTCCAGAAAATCCGATGGTAGAACTCGCGATACTTCGAAAGTCTATTTTTTTCGACAGAGGTTTATTTCGAGCATGCACTTTCAAAATCGCAATTCTATCTTCGAGATTTGGCAGATTGATAGTGACTTTACGATCAAAGCGTCCTGGTCGGAGCAGCGCTTTATCGAGGACATCTGCACGGTTTGTTGCTCCCATGATGATGACATTTGTTTCATTATCAAAACCATCCATTTCTGTCAAAATCTGATTGAGTGTCTGCTCTCGTTCATCATGTCCTCCGCCGAATCCAGTTGAACGTTTTTTACCAATAGCATCGATTTCATCGATAAAGATAATCGCTGGTGCATTTGCTTTTGCTTCTGCGAAGAGATCACGCACTCGTGCCGCACCCACACCGACAAACATCTCGACAAATTCTGAACCAGAGATAGAGAAAAATGGTACACCTGCCTCTCCTGCTACTGCACGAGCCAGCAACGTCTTTCCTGTACCTGGAGGTCATACCATCAGCACTCCTCGAGGAATCTTCGCTCAGAGCTTTTGATATTTTTTTGGATTTTTGAGAAAGTCCACAAACTCTTGGAGGTCTTGTTTTTCCTCAAGTGAACCAGCTACATCGATAAACATGATTTTTCCTTTTTGGGGTTCATAGCGCTTTGCTTTATTTTTGATAAATCACATCGGCCCACCACCTCCGGACATCATTTTCCCCATCAGGACGATAAAAATAAGGAGAAAAAGCACACTTCCCACAATGGTAGGGGCGAGATCGGCCCAAAAATGTAGCGATGTCGTATCTTTGACAGATATCTTTGTTGTACCAGGATTTTCGATATCTATTCCCATGTCTTTCAGATTATCATTGAGTGGCAAAATCGCTTTTTCTTGTTTTGGCGTGATTTGTGTCGCTATCAGTGAAAAAGCAGAACTCGGTGGTGTCGCTACTGTCTCTCCAGGAAGACCTTCCTGCAAAGTCCCCGTGATAGTCTGATCCCGCACTTCAAGAGCCGAATATTTCCCTGTTTTATAGGATTGAACGAGCTCGGAGATAGTGACATCCTCTACCTCGGATGATCCCTGTAAAGCAAAAAATACCCCTCAAAATAAGAGAGAAATAATGAGTAATACCAAAAGAGCCGAGTAACTCTGCTTCATGGGCTTTTTATTTTTCATTTTACCACCTGGAGTGCCAGCCCCAGAGCTTTCAAGTTGCTTTTTCTTGACACCATCGGAGAATTCAAACTTTTTTTGAGCCATAAAAATAGGTATAAAATATGTCTCAGTAGTATATGAAAAAGTTTTAATTTGCAAAAAAACTCGACCGCATAAACTACTCTTCATACAAATATACTTTTACGATGCAAGCAATTATCCTCGCAGGCGGGTATGGTACTCGCCTCTATCCCCTGACTCTCAATGCCCCTAAACCAATGGTGCCCGTATGAGGCCGACCGATGGTAGACTATTTATTAGACAAAATCAATGCTCTTGGATGCTTCACTCAGATTTTTATCGTGACAAATGATAAATTTGCTCATGTTTTTGATGCCTGGAAAGAAGAGAAAAGGAGAGATGACATCATCATCGTCAATGATGGAACTCTCTCAAATGAGGATCGCCTCTGATCTCTCGGAGATATACAATTTGTGATTGATAACTATGAGATTACCGAAGATGTGATGATACTCGGAGGAGATAACTTTTTCGAAGATGACCTTTCTGAGATGATAAGAATATTTCAAAAAAAATGAGATAGTATCGCTCTCTACGATGTCGAAAATTTGGAGCTCGTAAAACAACTCAGCACTCTCACGATGAACGCGGAAAATAAGATTTTAGACTTTATTGAGAAACCAGAAAATCCCACTTCTACACTCATTGCTACACTGATTTATTGTTTCAAGAAATCAACCCTCTGACACATACAGGATGTTATTGAGCTAGGAAAAGCAGATAGAGCATGAGATCTTATCGCTTCTATTTGCAAGGTAGAGGATATTTATGGATATCATCTTCGGGGAAAATGGTTTGATATTGGTTCTATGAAACAACTCAATGAAACAGAAGAATGGTTACTTTCTAGAGCAAAGAGCTCTTCCACTTCTCCGGCTCAAACGAGCTCATTCGGATAATTCTCGGCGTCAGATTGTGTTCTTGCAAAAATTCGTCCAACGCTACACCATTAAAAGAGTTTTGATCATACCCAAAACAGAGAACATCTGGTGTATAGCTGAGAAGAACCTGATACGGATCCGAGAGGGATCAGAGAATCGCCTGTTCTGTCAAGCCAGAATCGAGAACATTCCGGAGGCGTATATCTTCAGTATCACGAGGAGGTTTTCATTTTAATCGCTCCACAGTACTATCACGAGCTACGACAGTCACAAGAGTATCTCAGAGCTTTTTCGCCTCCTGAAGATAGTATTCATGCCCAGGATGAAATCTATCGAATGTCCCAAAAGTCATCACGAGCATATTTATTGAGGATTGTGATGATGTTTTTCTTTTTGGATGTCGATACCAGGAGTTTTATGATGAATATGTGCTTTTTTTTGTTCAGGAGAGATTTCTTGTTTATATTCTGCATCGAGTTTGAGAAATTCTTCTTCAAATATCTTTTCAAAAAGAGTCTTTTGCGGACGAATCAAGAGGTAAATAAAGATACCAAGAGGAGTCAAAAAGAGCACAATAAGGATACAAAAGATTTGTAACAAAACAGAGCGTGTACGATTGTTGATATCCTTTGCTACCCACACGACGATACAAAACCAGATAATAAAAATATATGCTATCAGCCCACGCATCAGCATATTGATGTCCAAATTGGCCAAAAAACCGAGAGAAAGAGAAGGTTCCATAGGATTTCAATTATAAGAAAATTACACCAATCGCAAATCAAATAAAAAATTTTACTTTCAGAAAAAATACATACAATAAGTTTTTGATGAAGCACAAACGCCTACACGTCTCTTTATTAAAAAACGAAACTCGTTTTGCATTTCATTTTTTGTATTTTCTTTTCCAATCTCCTGTTTAGGAGATTTTTTTTAATCATTTTTTTATGCCACTCTCACCTCGATTCGAAGAACTCATGGATGAATTGGAACTAAAAGATGCCCTCTGGCACCTGCAACGAGCAAATGCTTGAGTCAATCAGGCAACAGAAGAGGAGCTCATGGAATGATATTCTCGAATACTTCAGCTCGCTCAAAATACAGGAGAATGTATCACACGAATACTTGAAAAAACTACTCAGGAATTGAGCAGAATGCTCTCCAGAGAATCACTCCTCAAGAATAGAAACATATATGTCCATGATAGTTGCGAGAGAAGGGATAACTGAAATTATAACAAGACAATTTGTGATCTCGCTGAACATGTGCGTCTTTCAAGATTAGTAAAACAAGCACAGATACTTCAGCAAGGAGAATGAGTCCAAATACGCGATATCACAGCGAGTATCCAATTATTGCCAGATAAGATTACATGATGAGACCAAACTATAGTGCTTAACAAAGCAAGAATTTTAGCAATTCTGCCAACTCATGCTGCAGCTGCCTAAAAACTATTTTCCTTTCTCCACTTCTGGATTTTCTTTGGATCACCTGAGAGGAGAACCTCAGGAACTTTATATCCCATAAAATCACTTGGACGTGTGTATTGCGGGTATTCAGCTTTTCACTCCAACGCCTCAGAGAAAGACTCTTCATGAAGTGAGACCGTATTCCCGACAACTCCTGGGATCAAACGCACTAGAGCATCGAGAAATACCATCGTTGCCAGCTCTCCACTGCTTACGACAAAATCTCCGATAGAATATTCTTCAAACTCAAACATCTCAAATACTCTATGATCGACTCCTTCATAATGTCAGCAGAGGATGATAAATTCTTCATCTCGTAATTCTCGCGAGAGTTGTTCTATTTTTGGCTGTCGAAGCCGTTCACCACGAGGTCAGAGATATATTTTTCTCATACCATTTTTGTATTTTGTATTTTGTATTTTGTATTTCTCTTCAATATCCATGATTGCAAGGTACATCGGCTCTATCTCTATCAATGCCCCTGCTCCCCCACCATATGGCTTATCGTCGACACGATGCTGTGCCTGCGTCGAAAAATCTCCCAGATTATAAAACTCTGGAGTAAACAAACCTTTTTCTCGAGCGATACGCATAATACTCGTATCAAAATAACTCGAGAAACTCGCAGGAAAATTGGCAATAATATGAGGATGCATCGAAAAAAACACTAAAATCTGCCGACACACACCACAGAATAAATATAGAGAGTGGCTACGAAAACTAAAATAAGAATCAATGTAATAATTGTTGATGAAAGAATCTTATCGCTCGTGTCTTTTTTAGTTTCTTTTTTTTGTGGAGCAACTTCCTTGTAGACTTTTTTCGTAACTGGTGGACTTACTTTAGCAGGTGTTTTTGAAGGAGATTTTTTTGGAGCCGGTTTCGTGGTTTTTTTTGTAACAGTTTTTTTGATAGGAGCAGATTTTTTAACGGGCTTCTTTGAGACAGCAGGAACGGCAGATACTGCGACACTCTTCGGAGCTGCCTTTTTTTTAGGAGCAGCTTTTTTCTTCGGGGAAGACTTTACCATAGAAAAAATTAAGAAATATAGAGATAGAGTATGTATTATTACGCCATTTCAAGCATTCTTTGATGACAAAGTTATTTTTTACTATCAAATAAAGCAAATAATTGAGAGCAAGAAAATTAGTATACCAACTTTCTATATATTCCCCGGAAGCAAAAACGTATGTTATGGGATGAGATCTCTTTGAATGATAATTGACATTTATATAGGCAGTATACAATGTTCATCTTCACACTTCATAAATTCTTCCATGGATGCAGCAGCACCAGTAACAGAAATTCCCTGAACAGATAGCACACGAGGAGATCTAGAAAAGCTTCCACCAGAAGATGTTGCTCGATTGATTCAAAAAAGCTTAGATGCCATAGCCCTCATACTCTTAGGTTCTGATGATGCACAAAAAGCGTGATTAATAGAAAACAGAACGAGTCTACAATGAACTCTTAATTTACAACACACATTTCTTTCACATATAAAACAACCAAAATGAACTCGACCTTTTGCAGTTATCAGAAAGTTGTTGAGGAAAAGAGAATACTTCGTCGCTCTGGATATTGGTAAAGAGATGCCGGATGGAACGCATTATGGTAGAGTTTTTTTCTGAGAAGACCTCACGCCAGTTTGGATGAAAGTGAATCCAAAAACATGAAATATAATAGATAAAACAGTATATTTTCAACAATAAATATTACAGCAATCCATTCCCCTCACACTCTGCCGTTGTGGTCATTCAGAGGAGGACCTTGGCACGAGCATCATCAGCGAGAGTGAGAAATCCATCCTTGCGCGCAAGCTGAAACATCTCAGTATCAGTATGTCCTGATCGGATACTATCACGGATAGCATCAGTGACCGCGAAGACCTCATAGATACCGACTCGGCCACTAAATCCGGTATATCCACACTCTTCACAGCCGACTCAGTGCTGGATAAATGCCTTTTCGGATCCATATCTCTTGAGGAGTTCGATATCTTCTGGACGTATTTCAGCATTTTCATCGCTTACTCCACAGTGATGACAGACACGTCGTACCAATCTCTGTGCGATGATGATATCGACTGAAGCAGCAATATCATAGTTTGAAACTCACATATTCACGAGACGATCTACCGTCTCAATGGCACTTTTTGTATGAAGTGTAGAGAGAACAAGATGCCCAGTAAGAGCAGCTTGTATAGCAGTATTGGCTGTATCGAGGTCACGGATTTCCCCTATCATAATAATATCTGGGTCATGACGAAGTACCGATCGTACTCCAGACGCAAATGTATATCCTTCTCGTTCGTTGATTTCTGATTGTAAGACGTCAGGTATCTGGTATTCTATCGGGTCTTCGAGGGTGATAATCTTATCTTCTGGGTTTTTGAGCATATCTATCAATGTGTAGAGTGTCGTCGTCTTACCAGAACCAGTCGGACCAGTGACGAGGATCATCCCTTGTTTCTTCTCGAGAGAATGCAGAATATCAGTTTTTTGCGTGCCGATGATACCGAGCGCATCGATGGTGAGGACATTATTCGTCGCATCGAGGATACGACACACCACACTCTCTCCATATCTCGTCGGCATCACAGAGACACGGATATCTATTTTTGCTTCTTTGCCATCTTTCCCAAGACGAAATTTTCCATCTTGAGGGACATTATGGATATTGAGCTTGAGATTGGAGCGATATTTGAGTCGTTCTACGAGTGTTTCGTGTTCTTTCATCGAGAGTTTTCAAAGAGGGGCGAGATTACCATCGATACGAAATCGTGGCACAGAATCATACTCCTGAATTTCCAAATGCACATCGGATGCCTTGAGAGTAATAGCTCACTGAATCAGTGTATTCAGAGCACTATCAGAGTCCTGACGATCGAGCGCCATCTTCATATCATCTAGAATTGTATGAAATTCTGATCGATAAAAAGCTTCACCGGTATACTCCTTCGTGATAAGCTTTTTTATATCTTCAATGGTGTTTTTTTGTTGTGTCACGGATACATAGTACCCTATATTTCTTCATTTTGCAAAAATATTCATACAATATGTGCGTATGAAATCTGAAAAATCACCTATTTGAGAGAGAAATATCCAGAATCTGCTCTCGCCCATCACCGATAAGCGAGTTATCGTGTCATGTTCTGGGGGTCCTGACTCGATGTGACTTCTTGAGATGGTACGAGTTTTCTCGGGAGAAAGTGCCTCAGATACTATCGTCGTCGCTCATATCCATCATTGATTACGGGAAAGCGCCGAGAGAGACCAGAAACTCGTCCAAGAATATTGCAAAAAATACCACCTCCCCTACGAATGCCTACGAGTAGATATCCGAAAGGAAGCAAAAAAGACAAAAACGACGCTCGAAGAATGTGGGAGAAATATCAGAAAAAAATGGCTCGAGGAGATCCGAATAAAGCATCAAGCAGACTACATCCTCACAGCACATCATGCGGATGATCAGGCAGAGACCATCCTCTACCGTATCACAAAAGGAACAAGCATTACAGGTCTTTCTGGTATAGCACGATTTTCTGGATATTATTTCCGACCACTTCTCACACTCACGAAAAAAGATATTCTAGACTACAATACAATTCATTCTATCTCCTCAGGATATGATGAAACCAACGATGATACCTCGATTCCGAGAAATCTCCTTCGACAAGTGATACTTCCGCAGTTACAGAATATTAATCCAGAAGTCTCAAAAGCACTTTCTCGACTGAGTGAGTCTGCCCAAGAATTGAAATCGAGTTTTGATTGCTATTTCGCAGAAGTTATTGCACAAAAAGAATTTAACTACGACTGGTATCATGCTCTTCCTCTTGGCTTTCAACACGAGCTTCTTCGATGTCTGTATGAAGCCACAAATGGCTCCACTCATGGTCTCTCTCTCGCTCTCCTTCTCGAGATCGACCGGTTTCTCTCAACTCGTACTGGTGGTAAGAAAGAATTGTGAAAAAAATGGCTCATAAAAAAACACGGTAAAATATATTTGACATAGTATAAATAGTTAATATAGTAATATTAAATATATCTTAATTTATTCTATGGGGAACCCTGCATCACCAACACCAACTCCTGAACATCAAGCAGATGCAGAACGTCTTGCTGACTTTGTTCTCTTTGCACAAAGATCAACTATATTATGATTATCTAAAACCCTTAACGAGGGAAATGTCTCTTTCCCACAATTCTTTTTTCTTGCCTATCTCGCAAGCGTGGACTATCAGACCCCAACAGATATTGCCAAGAAAATGAATTTTTCTAGTGCAGCTGCTACGGGGTTCATCGATCGTATGGAAAAATTAGGACTTGTAGAGCGTACACACAGTCATGAAGATCGAAGAAATATCATGGTACGAATTACGTGAAAATGAGCTGAATTTGTCGCAACAATGCGTGAAGAAATCAAGGGAGAACTCGAAACTTTACTGAGTGGTTGGGAAGAAGAAAAAAGTCAAACTACCTGAGGGACAAAAAGAGCTCTTCGAACGCTTATGCCGAACTCTTAAAGGATGTGCTTTTTGATGTGATCAATCCCCTCCCCTGTTTTTGCTGAAACAAAGATCGGTGTATAGTTTTTGGCAACTTTCTTGAGATCTTTCAATTCTTTTGGTGAGACCTTATCTATTTGATTAAAGATATAGATACGAGGTTGCTTTGCGCCGATTCTGTCCAGGATATCATTTGTCACATCGATACGATGTTGCCAGTGAGGATCGCTCGCATCCACCACTTCGAGGAGAATGTCGCAGGAAAGGGATTCTTCCAGCGTCGAAGAAAAAGCATCTATCAATTCAGGTGGTAAATCACGGATAAAACCAATAGTATCGTAGATGAGAATATCTGAACGTATAATGAATTGTCCTTCTTTATTGGTATACGCACCTTTTGGTAGTTTCATTTTCCCCACAGTCGTACCGAGCGTAGCAAAGAGCTCATCTTTTGCCAGTACCATCTTATCGGTCAGAGCATTCATCAGAGTCGATTTCCCAGCATTGGTATACCCGACAATACCGACCGTGAGGGCGTTGGAACGTTTACGAGCAGATCTATTTTGTATACGGACACGGCGATAATGATCGATTCTTACTTTCGTCTTCTTTTCCAGTTCTCGTAAATGTCGTCGCATAATCTCAGTATTTGTCTCACCGATACCAGAGGTGCCAATACCTCCTCACTGCCTATCCATCTCCATCCCCATACCAAATATTCGAGGACCCATATGTTTGATAGAGGCGAGCTGGATCTGGAGTTTTGCCTCTGGAGTCTTCGCATGAAGCTGAAATATTTTTAAAATAAGATCCACACGATCCCAGATTTGGAGCGTCATTTTTCGCTTCTCAATTTCCTGGATAATCGCATAAATCTGTCGAGGTTTCAGGATATTCCCGATAATCAGCGTATCCGCCTGGAGCTCAACCGCAAGATTGAGGACTTCATCGAGCTTGCCTTTTCCGACGTAGGTACTATAATCCGGCTCGTCTCTTTTTTGCAGTGTCTGCAAGACGACGACTCCACGATAGGTGGAAACGAGCTTTTCCAGCTCGGAGATACGGTCTTCCAGACTAAATCAAGCGAGAAGTTTCGGATCTTTTGGAGCTATATCGAGGAGAATCGTGCGCATATCCTCATTGTAGAGAGAAAAAAGTATTTACCAAATTTGCATTTCAGAAAAACCTATGATACCATATCTCTATGATAGCAACAAAAACAAGACGTCCGGCTCCTTTTTTCACTACCTGCCAACGATGTGGGTATATCGTCTCTGGAGAAGAAGAAATCTGTGAAGCATGTCAAAAACAGAAAACAGGAAATCCTGTATTTAATCTCTTTTTATGGTAAACTGAACTGCCTTGAAGGGTTGTGACACAACACTTCATCAATTTCCACGACATGCATGGAAAGAAGACCCATGGTTTAATGCTCATGATAACACCACTATTACACCGGCAGATGACTTCGATGAGGTACAAAGCATCATCGAACTTGCCAGGCAAAAAGATGGTATACCTGATGCTCGAAAGCATACTATCACATACAATATGGTAGATGGCGACGAAGTTACTGAAAAAGTAACAAGTGAATTGTTTCCTTTAGCTTCGTTTACTGTAGCAGTCGAACACAAAGAAGATGAAAGTGTTGCTATTGTCGTGACCATAGATAATGGTGTGGTAAGTAAAACACGACATTGGATCGAAAGAATATTCTCCTAAGATTATGCAAAAAAAGAGTATAAAAGCACCCGTTATTCTTGCCATCCTTTGTGCTATCGGAGTTCACACAGTTCTCTTTACTGATGCTGGACACCGCATACAATGAGCGATTACTGAGAGCTGAGTCACGGTTATGCCGGATGTCGCTCTGACACTCAATAATGGTACACTTTCGCTGAAGCTCCAAAAAGATATCCCAAGTGCTACAAAAATCACTGCATCTCTCGGCTACAATGATGAGTCTCTCGTGCTCTCCTCACCAGAAAGTACTCTCGGCGTTATCACAATAATAAATGAAGATTTTAGTCAAAATATGACACTCACTCTAAAAAATCCAATCAATCTCTCAAAAGGAACTATTCTCGCAACATGGAAAGTCACAAAAGTGCTTCCGGAAATACAGACTATCAATCTCACAAATACTCAGATAAAAACTTCAGATGGAACACAAGATCTCAGTACTGAAGGTACTGGGGAATTCTAAAACATTTGCTTTTATACAAAAATAATCCCCCTCACAGGATTTTTTTATTGAGAAAAATATAATTCAACTTGTTTCCAATTCACTACGTTCCAGAAAGCGACAATATAATCAGCCCGTTTATTCTGATGTTTGAGATAATAAGCATGTTCCCAGACATCGATACCGAGAATGGGTTTTAGTCCTGCGAAAAATGGAGAATCTTGTCCTGGTGTATGTTGGAGGATTAAGAGCTTATCTTGATCTTGAACGAGCCATGCCCATCCTGAACCAAACACAGAAAGAGCTTTCTGAGTAAATTCTGACTGAAAATTCTCAAAACTTCCAAACGTTTCATCTATTTTTTGTGCCAAAGCACCCTCAGGGCGACCTCACCCATTTGGTGAGAGAATAGTCCAGAAGAAGCTATGATTGAGATGTCAACCAAGATTATTGATGACTCCTCGTTGCTTATCTGAGAACACCTCGTCGAGATGTTGAGCGAGGATATCAGCAGAATATTTCTCCAGAAGACCGGTTCCTTCAAGCAGTTTCGTATAATTATTGACATAGGTCTGATGATGACGGTCATGATGGATCTCCATCGTGAGAGCATCTATATATGGCTCAAGTGCGTCAAATGAATAAGTAAGAGCGGGAAGAGAGTGAGTAAGCATACTAATTATGGTTTAAGAGTTGATGCGTTGATGAGTTTATAGGTTTCTGAATAAATAACCTGTTCGCCTGGGCGAATTCCTTCTTTGTGCTTTGTTATTTACCTCGTGGCATTCCATAAAAATCCAATCATTTCTGGTCAACCTTGGATTTTGTGTGAAAATTCTTTTTGTTTCCTTTTTTGAAGAAACCTCGTTCATCTACAATTCACATATCAAGAAGCGTCTGAAAACTCTTTGAGACAAGCTTCATTTTTGGCCAATTCTGCTTATTCTCCAGATAATGTTTTCGCTTTTTAAACGATTGATTGCTCCGAGTCTGAGAATTTTCACTGCCGATATAGACTTGATAGGTCGTCTTTTTGACACTTTTGGAAAGCCGTCGAGCTTTTGCTTGGGCTTTTACTACTGATCATTTGAGTCCGTGTTTATTTGCCATAATTAAAGTGAGACTAAGAGAAAAAGTTAACCTATACGTTTTTTGATTAAGTCAGTAAATATCTTTGGGTTACCTGATCACCTACTTTCTTTCATACACTGTCCGACGAAGTAACCAAAGAGATTGGGCTTCCCTGATTGATATTCTGCAATTTGTGCCGCACTTTCTGAGAGGACTTTTTCGACAATTGTCTCCATAACCCCTGTATCGTTGACCTGCTTTAATCATTTTTTCTCAACGATTTCATCAGGATCACCACCGAGTTCGAGGAGAATACGAACGACTTCCTGGGCATTGGTACTAGAAATCTCATCATTTTTCATCATCTCAACCACTCGAGCGAGTGACTCTGGCGTGATACGAAGCGTGGTAAAATCTATGTCTTCATCGGATTTTTTGAGGATACCGAGCATGACGGTGAGAATAAGCGATGAACATTTCTTTGCATCATTTGTGAGAGCAACTGCTTTCTCAAAGAAATCAGACATAGCTCGTTCGCCTGAGAGAATCCGTGCATCATCAGCGAGAAGACCCCATTCGAGATATTTCTGTCGGCGATCGATCGGAAGTTCTGCAATAGTACGAGCCGCGATATACTCTGGAGCGATACGAAGTGGTGGTAAATCTGGTTCAGGAAAATAACGATAATCCATCGCATCTTCTTTAGACCGAAGTGGGTGGCTCTCCCCTGTTTCATCGTCCCAACCACGGGTTTCTTGATCGATAGTTTCTACGCCACTATCATAGAGCTCTGCTTGCCTGGCTACTTCATAGTCTATCGCTCGACCAATCATCTGAAATGAGTTGAGATTTTTGACTTCTATACGATTTCCGAATTCATGACTCCCTATAGGGCGAAGAGAGATATTTACATCGCAACGCAATTGTCCTTTTTCCATATCGGCATCGGAAGCACCAACAAATCTCATAATCTTCTGGAGTTCACGGAGATACTCAAGAACATCATCTTTTGACCGAAAATCTGGCTCTGTCACTATCTCCATCAGAGGACTCCCAGAACGATTATAATCACAGAGTGTCTTCGTGAGAGAATGAGTGAGCTTACCTGCGTCGCACTCGATATGGATTCGTCGGATATTAAATCGCTTCAAAGTGCCCTCAACATACGTATCGAGGTGACCATGTTCTGCAATCGGATGAAAGAGTTGCGTAATCTGATAGCCCATTGGGAGATCAGGATAAAAATAACTCTTCCGATCAAATTGAGAAAATTCATTGACTGTCATACGTAAACCGTGAGCAGCACGAACTGCGAGGTCTACTACACCCTCTGAGAGCACTGGGAGCGCTCCAGGGAGACCAAGAGAAACAGGTCCTACATTAATATTTGGATCACGTTCAAGTGCAACAGCATTTGGTTCTGAGCCAAACATTTTTGTGATAGAGCCAACACGGACATGGGTCTCAAGACCAATAACAATTTCATATTTCATACGAGGGATTATAGGAAAAAAATCTAAAAATCTACCTTTTTCAGGAAAATTATTACAAGAAATTACACAAATAATTTGCTTTACAAGAAATAGTTGTTATAAATTACATTTATGAACAAGAACCATACAACAAATCTAACTTTCTTATGAGCTGTAGGGACAGTTACGCCTTCATCTACAATTCTAACTCATACTTTCCACAAACGGACTATCAAAATCATGGTAGATGCGGGGATCACACCTGGTTCTAGAGAACGCATAATAATACCGACATGAATCGATATGTTACTCCTTTCTCATTGACATGTAGATCATGTCGGACAACTTCCCCGATTTTGGATGCAAAATCCTGAATCAAAAATCTATATACCAGAAGGAAATAAGGAAATTATAGCCCATAATGTCACTCAGTCCTATCGTCTCAGCATGGAAGAAAATCCTGAAGCTAAGATGGGTAGATGGCTCAATGAAGCTCGATGACTTCTCAATGATGTTCAGGTAAATATTCCTAAAAGAGGTGTGATAAGAAGTAAGAGCGGTGATAGACATACGACATCAAAAAGTCGTCGAGAATTGCAAACTGAAGTGTCATTACGAGAAGCAAAACTCGAAAGCGCCATACTTTCACTCTGTATGTTCCTCCAAATACCAGAGCGAGAGATTTGACACATGGATAATGAAGCAATGATTGTGTTCTTTCGAAGAAAGATGCAGGAAACCTACGGAAACATGCTTGATCATTTTAAAAACCGATGAATTGTTACAAAATGTGATGTGGATAGATCTCTGGCTGCACTTTGTGAATTAAGTCGAGAAAAGTGGCATACGGTCATGAAAATTGACACTAAGAATGTACGCATTAGATTTGATGAGACGGGGCATATAGTTACCTGACCAGGGTGTGCTATAGGGATAGATTTACCAACTCCAGCATGATCAAAAAAAATAGGATTTACTGGCGATGTAGGAAATCCACAATTATGATATCCTGGAACTAATCCTGATTTTAGAAAAATCTATAATCTCTACGATGTAGGCATTTCAGAAGCCACTTACTGAGACAAGCATCATGCTGACCGATCAGATGAGCTCAGAAAACTGGATTCTAAAATAATGAAAGCTGTCAGAGAAAAAACAGATATCGTGGTTATCACACTTGCCCTCGAAAGATCTGTTTATAGTCTCTATGAAATACTCCAATGTCTAAAAAATAACAATGTGGATCTTAACGCTCTTGATATTTCATACTTTGGGGATTCGATTGCTGATGTATTTAAATTTTTCCCTAAAGGCAAGATAAAGGACACCGTAAGGCCCTTCCTCAAGCCACTTGTGCCAAATGGTCTTACTCGATCATGAAAACAAAATTTTCTCCAAAAATTAGGATTACCGTGAAAAAAACAGCGTCTTATTATTGCATCCTGCGGTTTTTTTGCTCCCGGATGACCATCAGCTCATCTACTGGCTCATATGTATAGTCAAGAGAAATTACTCATTATATCTGCAAATTACCACGGGGAACCAGGGAGTAATGGATATAATTTATTCCATTGAGAACCTTATCAGATAGATACAGAAATGTACGATCCAAAACCCGGACATGAGACTTTTGCGGCTGGAGGATTTTCTGGACATGCAGATGTAGCTTGATTAACTCGTTTTATACGCAAGACAATTAAAGATAATTGAACAGTATTTCTCAACCATGGATCAGATGCGGCACGAGAAGCACTTGCGAGAACACTTCTGGCCGATTCAGTCCTAATAAGTAAAAAAGTGAATGTGTTTCTACCAAAAGCAAATAGAGCATACAAAGCTAATCAATAAAAGTTGATAAAAAGAGATTTTTTTCGAAAATAGAATCTATGAACGAAATAGAAGTCAAAATCCTGGATATCGATGGTACTAAAATTCGTCGCATATTGGAAGTAATGGGTGCGAAAAAGAAATTTTCTGGTACAGTGGTTGCCCACTTCTTCCGTGGACCAAATGGTAAAAAGATTCGTCTCCGAAAAATGGGAGATACCTGTTATGTGACAGCGAAACAGAAAGTCTGAAATGATCATATGCTCCACAATGAAGAATACGAAGTAGAGACCAGCGACTTTGCTGCTATGGCAAAGATTCTTGCAATAGCCGGCCTGGAGAAATATGGCGATTCTATCAAGACACGTGAGAGCTATACGTTCGATGGTATCACGTTTGATATTGATGAATATCCAGGTATCCCTGAATATGTCGAGGTAGAGGCGCAGTCACATGAGAAGGTCGAAGAATGAGTCAAACTTCTCGGTTTTACGATGGCAGATACTGCTTGTATTACAGAAAGTGGACTGAGAGAAAAGTATAAAGTGAAATAATATGATGGAAGAAACTTTTCAGCTTGGCGAATCTTCAGAAAATCATGATTTTGAAAATAGTTATCAGGTACTACATAGTACCCAGAATCATCTACGCAAAAAACGCCCCCATGTGTATGGATGAATACACTCATATAGGGAGAGGGTTTTATCAGGAGATATTATTGTGTTTTATATTAGAAGGATTGATAGTGTGTTAGGGGCGATATCTGCACAAAAACTCGACACCAAAAGAGCTCATATAGGATACTTGCATGCTGTATCAAAAAAAATATGAATCGGGTCACATCTTTTATGAGTACTATCCGGTCATCTCTTGAAAAATTGACTTGTCGAAATGAGTCTCGTATGTGAGGAAGACTCGGATGCGTATGGATTTTACAAAAAGATGGAGTTTCAAGATATAACCGAGTCGGAATGGAGAAAAATATGAGTAGATATAAGTAATCAAACTATGCTAATGCGAGATATGTGGAAAAGGATTGCGGAAAGATAAAAAATTTTGCACAATAAAAAAACTCCCTATAATGACCACAACCATGACATGACTGTGAACAACATACTAATCGTTTCAGAGCACTTTCACCAATAAAGTTCTCACCTTTGGGTGAGATTTTTTATACCCATTATCCGTCATTCCCGCGAAGGCGGGAATCCAGGTCAAAAAAATATCCCCCTATTCTTAATTTTTCTTTTTTAATTCTTAATTTAACAATATGGCAGGCATGAATTTGATTTCTTTGCATAAATTAATTCTCTTTTATAATTTTTAAACCTTTGATGCATCCGATTCCGTAGGGGTTCAATATCTTGAACCCGGGCAGAAGATATTCTGCCCCTACGAATCAAATCAAACAAAAAAATCCACCTCTTTTATCTTTTCTTTTTTATCTTTTCTCTCTATGGCTGAATTATCTACTAAAAGGCATTCTCTTTCCCACATTATGTCCCAAGCGATTGCTGCGACATTCCCAGACCTCACCATTCTCCGTGGTGTCGGTCCTGCCATTGATAATGGTTTTTATCAGGACTATGATTTCGGTGATTTTTCTCTGACCGAGGAACACTTGAAGGATATTGAGAAAAAGATGAAACATATTCTCAAACAAAATCAGCTATTTGTGCAGAGCTTTCTCACGCTTGATGAAGCAAAAGCAAAATTTGCTGGTGATCCCTACAAAATAGAGCTTATCGAAGATCTCGCACGAGATGGTGAGACCCAATTTGGTGTGTATACGAATACTCTGCAAAATGGAACACTCACCTATGATGATCTCTGTGCTGGTCCTCATGTCGAAAAAACCAGTGAACTCGATGAAAATAGTTTCAAGCTCGACCGTATCGCTGGTGCCTACTGGCGTGGTGATGAGAAGAATAAGATGCTCACTCGTGTCTATGGAGTCGCTTTCGATACTAAAGAAGAACTCGATGCCTATGTAAAACAACAAGAAGAAGCAAAGAAGCGAGATCATCGTATCCTCGGTGCGAAGCTCAATCTCTTTACCGTCTCCCCTCTTGTCGGTTCTGGACTGCCGATGCTCAAACCAAATGGGATGATTATCCGAAAAGAAATCGAGGATTATATCTGGTCACTCCACAAACATCATGGCTACCTACGAGTCTGGACTCCACATATTGCAAAAATAGATTTGTACGAAGCTTCTGGCCATGCGGCAAAATTTGGCAATGAGCTCTTCCGCGTGAAGGGTGGTCATGGAGAGGACTTCTGTATGAAACCGATGAACTGCCCACACCATATGCAAATCTTCGCTGATAATCAGTGGAGCTATCGTGATATGCCGATTCGATACTTCGAACCAGCGACCGTCTATCGTGATGAAAAGCCAGGACAACTCTCAGGCCTTACTCGTGTGCGAGCTATCACACAAGATGATGGCCATCTCTTCCTCCGTGTCGCACAGATCAAGCAAGAAGTAGGAATTATCGTGAGCATTATCAAAGAATTCTATACCACACTCGGAATGGTCGATGACTACTGGGTTTCCCTCTCCGTCAGTGATCCAGCAACACCAGAAAAATATCTCGGTACGAGACAAATCTGGGAAACAGCTGAATCCTCTCTCGAAGAAGCTGCAAAACAATTTGAGCTTCCGTATAAAAGAATCGAAGGTGAGGCAGCATTTTATGGACCAAAGCTCGACTTTATGTTCAAGGACGCTATCGGTCGTCAATGGCAACTTGCTACTATTCAGCTCGATTTCAATCTCCCTGAACGATTTGACCTCAGTTATATCAATGAAGCTGGTGAAAAAGAACGTCCTGTCGTCATTCATCGTGCTATCTCTGGATCACTTGAACGATTTATGGGTGTGATGATAGAGCATTTTGCTGGTAGCTTCCCTCTCTGGCTCGCACCTCGCCAAGTCATTGTCGTTCCAGTGGGTGAAAAATTCAATGACTACGCTGAGAAAGTTCTTGCGTCTCTCAAAGCTGCTGATATCCGAGCTGAGATAGATCTCTCGACTGATGGTCTCAATAAAAAAATCAGAAATGCGGAACAATCTCGTATCAACTATATCCTCGTCGTGGGAGAAAAAGAAGAAGCAACGAGTGGTGTCGCTGTACGAAATTATAAGACCAAGGAACAGACAGAAATTTCACTCGATGAAGTGATAAAAAATCTTGCCTCAGAAATAACTACGAAATCCCTTTAATAGTATGAATTTTGAACTCCTCGCTCCCGCTGGTAGCCCTGAAAAGATGAAATTCGCTTTTGCGTATGGCGCCGATGCCTGTTTTATGGGTATGTCGGATTTTAGTCTGCGCACTCGGCTGAATAATTTCAATTTCAATTCTCTGAAAGCCAGTATCGACTACGCTCATGGACTTGGAAAAAAAATCTATGTCACATTTAATATCTTCGCTCACAATCAGCATCTTGATCGATTCGAAGAGCTGAGAGCAGAATTTACTGATTTTCTCAATGGTCCGAGTCGTCCTGATGCCGTCATCGTGGCTGATCCTGGATTGATGCTCGCTATCCATGAGGTCGCTCCAAATATGGATATTCATGTGTCTACGCAGGCCAATACACTCAACTATAAAGCAGTAGAGTTTTGGGAGAAAAATGGTGCCACTCGTGCGATTCTCGGGCGAGAGGCGAGTCTCGATGATATCCGCGCTATCCGAAAGCATTGTCCAAATATAGAAATAGAATGTTTCGTCCATGGAGCGATGTGTATGGCATATTCTGGTCGATGTTTTCTCTCTCGATACTTCACTGGTGCGAGCGCCAATCTCGGTGCTTGTGCTCAGCCATGCCGACGAGAGTATTCATACGAAGGCGAGCGAATCAATGAAGATGATGAAAAAGAAGTTATTCTCATGGAAGATGAGCATGGATCGTATTTTTTTAATTCTCATGATCTCTGTTCTATCGAGTATATCCGAGAACTGATGGAGGCAGGCGTGACATCATTGAAGGTCGAAGGGCGCACAAAGAGCGTCTTTTATGTCTCGATGGTGATGAAGGCGTATCGAGAAGTGATGGATAGTGTCGCGAATGGTACATATAGTCCTGAAGATGTCGCCTATTGGAAGAATGAACTGAATAAACTGATCAATCGTGGATATTCGACTGGCTTTATGTTTGGTGAGGCAATTCAAGATCCCTCTCTCGAGTGACATATGAACGCTCCAAGTGACTATCGATTTGTCGGTGAGTATACAGAAGACGGAAAGGTCTTCGTTCACAATAAAATCTGTGTCGGAGATGCAGTCGAGATTATCCCTATTCACGGACGGAATAGGACTCTCACGATTCAAAAAATCATAAAAAACAATGAGGAACTCCTGGAATTCTCTGCTGGAAACAGTGAATCCTACGTGACACTCGAATTTACATGAACGAATGAACCATTTGAGCCGATGACACTCCTCGTAAAGAATTACCAGGCAGAATAATACGAGAAGATTTTTTTCGTATCATGTCTCGTATACAAATAAATATTGACATAGAGACATAATTTGATAGTCTCATTATAGATACTCATCTATTTTTTATGCATACTCCGGATCCAGCTACATCAGAGGCGCTCAAAAAATTGTTTGTGGAACATCCAGGGACTCGACCATCCCTAGAAAAAAAATATCCATCTACATGGTTGCGTAGACGGTTGCATGGTTTAGGAAAAGAGGAACAATTAGAATTACGTATATACACAAATAAAAAAATAGTGATGACTCTGCAGGAAGCAGTCGCTGGGGCATGTCGTCGCATACTTTCACTCAAGTTCGAAGTTATAGATCCTGGAGTATTTTCCCCGATGTGTTTCAATAATCCATCTGATTTAAGTGGTGCCTTAAGAGATATGAATGATTGGGTAGCATAGTGCTGCCAACCATGCTGTTATCACATCTTCAAAAACTCCCGACTCAAGTGACACCCGCCTCAGTAGAGGTCAATAGTTTTGACCATCATAGTATAGATTTTAGCATATTTGTTATCATAAGCGAGGTATTTCAAGCGATTAGCTGCAGAGATATATTTATTTGGTATTAGGGCAGCAAAAACTTCCATACGGAGTGTGTGGGAGTTTTTTTTGAGCCAACGAAGTACAAGAGAGGTATCTCCTCTATCCCAGCCATTTCGAGTAGTTAGTGCCTCTAGAAGCGCATGTTCTGGGCAAGTCACCCAGAGCGATGTATTATCGACAGTTATTTTTTGAGCATATTTCTTGATAGTATGATAGAGTCATGATTTTTTCTCAGATTTTGGACACAACGTGGTCATCATATACCCATCGAGGATGGTCATCTTTTTAGGGGTTTTTGGTACACAGACCAAGAGTGACTCTGGAAGAGAAAAATCTTTTAAAAGAAGGGCAAGCGCCTTTTGCCCGACGATAACCCCCTGGCTCGCATAAGAATCCGCAAGAGTTTTACGAACGATATTCCAATAAAAATCCTGTGGATCGAGCGGTTTGCTCCCTCGTTCCTGTCCTGAGAGGTAGAGCCCCTTCCGAATAGAGACCAAAACTCCAGACGCTACGAGGAGGTGAACCACCTTATAGAGTGTGCTCCGAGAATCAGGAGAAGCGGAGACAATAAACTTTTCAATATCCCGAGATGACCAGATATTTTGTCATTTTCTCTTCATTTTCTTTACAATTTTTTCAAATTTCATAATTGATAATTTTATTATATATAATGAATAATTACGTTATAAAAATAGTATAGTTTCTTCTATAAAAATGCAAGAGTTTTTTTTACAAAAAAATACACAGTTATACTCGCTCTTAAAAATTTGTAGTAAATTGAGAGTATTTGATGAGTCGTGAAAATATTTTCCGGGCACACTCTCTATCCTATACTCTTCCTTGTTTAGGGTCTATACCCTGGTCAATTGTTTTTGTAATTTCGGTGAATGTTTTTTCACGCTCTTTGGTGCCATCTACAGTGTTGACTCCAGCATTTGCATTTTCTGCCAATGCCTCAGCATCTACGAGAGTTTTCTTTCTATTATGATATCTATCATAGTTGGCTTCATCTTGAGCGCGCCATCGTGCTATTTTATCCAGCTCTTCGGTAGTTTGGATATTTTTGATATAGCCCGATCCGCCTGTTCCCCCCTCTTGTGCGACAAGACTCGGTATCACTCTCCGGATAAAATCATATCAAGTTCTTGCAAAGAATACTCTCTTTATCATCTCTTGCTGTGTTTCTTGGGGAGTTTGGCTTTTGGGACGATATCAATATTCTTTGAAAAACTGACTATTGATCACAATGCCAGAATTACCGAGTCATCATCTCCTTGCCTGTACGATACGTTCTATCTCGGCATCTTTGACGGCATCGGCAGGACCTCATGCGAGGGAGCTTCATCGATAGAGCAGGAGTGCCATGGCATCTTTCCAGACTTGTATCGCTTGTGGATATTTCCATCCTGTCGTGAAAGCACTTTTGAGCATTTCCATAAAGGCCTTTTTGCGCGGACTATTATCACGACACTCTTGGATTTTTTTTGGGCTAAAATACACATACATATCGGCTGAAAATCCAGGGGACGCAATGGGAAATGGTACTTCATCGATATATTCATCGGCCTGAATCCCCTGTCAGATAATACCGAAAAATCGTTTTACTTCATTTGTTTCTCGTGCCAATTCATCCAAAACATTCGAGATAGTCCTTCACCTGGTATCATATCATCCTTTCCCTTGGAATGCATCTTCAGTAATTTTTTGTCATCCAGCACAGCGTGATCAGACGTATTGTGTCGTATCGAGTATGCTACGCTCGATTTCTTCTATATTTTCTCTATGTGGCTTGAGTTCATTGACAGGGCCAGCTGGATCGAGAAATGAGGATGATTGAGTAAAAACGTCTCATGCCCTAGATGTAAAAGCAGAGACTTCTTGCATCAGAGACACAGCACTGAGAGATTGCCCCGACTCACACGAAGATGTAGATGCCTGCTGACGGATAAAGGTATTGAGGGTATCGATATTTTTTTTATACGACTGTATCGGAGAACTCGAGGTATCACTCAGACTACACCCCTCAGCAAATGTCGGCAAAGAATACGCCAAGCACACACAACAAGAGATATAGCACAGAAAATGAGAAAACGGAGGACGCATAAGAATAGAGTTAGTTTCAGCAAGGTGGTTTATTTTTCCATGCTGTGAGACTTTTGAGCAGATCTTGCATCATAGTGCCAAATGATTTTGTCGTGGATTCAATCGTGCCTCAGATATTTTTTGCTATCGTATTCGCTGTCGTGTTCACTTTTGCTTTTTGGTTATGAGATAATTCATTTGCTATAGTGTCATTTTCTCATGTCTTTCTGAGAGCATCAGTGACGTTTTGCGCAGCTCCAAGAGGTGTTGTGGATCCCCTCAGGGCAGCTCATTCCACAATCTGTTCTTTTCTACCTAGAAGGAGGTGTTTCGGATCGACACCAGAATTTTTGAAATAATTCGCGATGACATCGTCTGTATCTTTTTCCTTTTGCAATGCGGTTCTTTCTGAGCGGGTTCCAGCTTTAGGTTTTGCAAATGGAGGCGTTTTTTGAAAGACAAAAATACCTAGACCACGAAAGATATTTTTGAAAAATAAGTTCAAGTCATTATTGGATTGAAAATGATTTTTAGAAGTTGCAGTTTTGCAGGCGAGATTTCTTTTATCTCCTTTTTTGATGAGAAAATCATGAGCAGAACCAAAAATTTCCTCAAAATTTGCATCAACAAATCTTCTTCATCCACCACCGGAAAAATAACTCTCATTTGTGATGATATCGAGCGTAATACAAAAACCGCTCGAACAATCCGATTCATTATTACCACCTCCACCAGAAGACCCCTCTTTCTTTTGACCAAGCGCTGATGAGATATCACTCGCTAGGTCGATCTCATACTGTGTTCACTGTGCCCAATTACCAGTCTCAAAACGACCGGTTATCAGCCCATTGGCATCATCATTCATAGTATTGATGAGTCCCATATATTCTAGCGGATCTTTCAAAAAAAGCTTCATAAGTTTTTGCACATCAGCTACGAGATCAAAAGGAGAATTTTTCTCATCACCATCCGTATAGAGATTTATATCTTTGATATTTTTAGCAGTAGACATAGCACTATCTGTCTGTTTTTTGAGAGACTGGAGTGATCATCCGACGAGTGTATCCAGGGCTTTTCATTCAGCTGGAGTGAGGTTTCCTATATTTTTATTCAGAGAAGAAGCTATGAGAACATATGAAAAATTACTCCTTTCCCCTTGGTTAATCCCAGGCATCAGAGATGCACTGATTTGATCAAGATCAGTAGTAAAGAGATCACCACCTTTGCATTTTGCTATCAGTGAGGCGAGACCAGGGTCACTATTGGGGTCACTCTGATTTTCTCGAGCTATGGTATTGAGTTTTATAGAGAGACCTTTTGTAGCGTCTGTATAATATTTTGCACTATTTTGTTGGACAGCTTTTTCAGTGTTTCCATACATTTCATCTTCATAGGGAATGGCAAAAATAGTCCCAGTTACCACACAAAGCACTACAATAAAATATCAAAAAATACGAGAAAGAAGGTTCATAAAGTCACAAAAATAGAGACACTTCACCATCATACACGTATTATATGGCTTTTTCAAGTATTGCTCTTGCCAAATACAGACAAAAATATATACTCCCGTTGATTTTTATTTCTTATTATATTTTTATGCACAATGCAGGTAAAAAAGAGAGTGAAGTAGGTAAAACACAGTTCGACATACATAAGACACTTATTCTCCTCAAGCCAGATACTATCGCTCGTGGTATCGTGGGTGATATCATTTCACGACTCGAGAGAAAGAGTCTCAAAGTGGTAGGTATGAAATTTATCGCTATGACTCCAGAATTGCTGAAGGAACATTACGGTCATCACAGTGAAAAACCTTATTTCCCAAAGATTGTTCGATATATGACTGACGGACCAGTGCTCGCTATGGTCATAGAGGGTATTGATGCGGTAAGACAGGTCAGAAATATCTGCGGTGCTACAGATCCCCAATTCGCTGCTCCTGGCACGATCCGTGGTGATCACTCTTGTACGATTGACTACAATCTCATTCATGCCTCTGACTCTATCGATTCTGCAGATATCGAGATTACTCGTTTTTTCAAAGCAGAAGAGGTCTTTAGCTATACAAAAAACGTGTACGTGAATTAATGTTGACAAGTAGATATAGTCAGTAATATAAGTAGATATTATTGCAATATGGCATTAGATACACTAGATAATGAAGATAACCGGACCATACTGTCACGTGGTCCTTTATCGAGAACACTACTGGCTGTATTGGCAATCCTAAGTGGTGTTGCAGGATTGGAGAGTTGTTCTCCAAGATGACAGAACGAACTTCCTCTGCATTCTACAACTGAAAGAGAAGGAGCATGAATAGTCTGAGGACTTGATGACCTTTCCGAATAGAATATATACTCTTAATTTTACACTATGTCTATCGAACGATCTAAGCATACTACTGATCACGGATGAACAGAGTGGAATCTATGACTCACAGCGCTAATTGCTTGTTGTGTAATATCGGCATTATGTCTGGAAAATTGATGAACGGATGATACCACCAAATCAACACCTCCTTCTGATAATCATCCTACCCTACCCTCACAAGCAGAAATAGTGGTGATGTCACAACAAAAGAAAAATGAAGAAATCCTCGCCAGTTTTAGAAAGAAGATAGCAGAAGACCCTTTTTATACACCAACTCGTGCAGAGAGAATAGCGCTCGCAAAATTATGAATTGCTGTCAACGACGGTAAACCTATCCCTTTCGAATGAGATGGCAAGGAAGAAAAAAAATAATCGTTCATGCAACTTATCTTCTCCATTCTCCATAACCAAACAATCCGAGCTGATGTTTTTCTATCAGCTCTTTTTGACGGGGTGTATTCGAGATCGCAGATTCAAAAATGATTCGCCACAGGACAAATACGGGTTTGGTGTCAGAAAAAACAAGAATATAAAAAACTGGGGAAATATTATCCTCAGAGGGGTGATATCGTAGAGATGAAAATCACTTCTACCCCTTCATCACTCGAGCCAGACTTTCGTCCTCTAGAAATCGTTTTTGAAAACAATGATTTTATCGTGATAAATAAAGACGCTGGTATCAATTCTCACCCGACCGCCAGTCCAGAAGGGAAAAAATGAACTCTCGTCAATCAGCTTATTGGACAAATCAAGGGATTCCATCGAGAAGTCGGAGAAGATAGACCATGAATCGTCCATCGTCTTGATAAAGAAACAAGCGGACTTATCCTCGTAGCAAAAAACGATATCACGATGCGAAAGCTGCAAAAAATTATTCACGATCACAAAGTACAAAAAACCTATCTTGCCCTGGTAATCGGAACACCTAAGAACCTTGTCGGAACAATACAATCAGAAATCGGACGTGACCCCCACGACCGTACAAAAATGACAACCAAAAATCCCATAGAATCGCGCCATGCTATAACACATTATGTCGTCAAAGAATCATTTCGATTTTATGAGAAAACGTATTCCCTTCTCGAAGTGACGCTCGAAACAGGTCGAACACATCAAATCCGTGTCCATATGGCCGGCATCGGTCATCCTATTTTAGGCGATGAGAGGTATGGAATCGAAAATGAAAATGCTTTTGCAAAAAAACACTTTTGACTCACAAGACAATTCCTTCACGCATGGAAACTTGTCTTTGAAATGGAAGGAGAAAAATATAACTTTGAAGGAGATCTGAAGAAAGATCTAGTAACTACTCTGAACCATTTACAGAAAAAGCAAGGTGCCTAATAGAACCAGGAGCTATTTGCGGACACTTACAGTGTAAAATCCTACCTAAATCATTCAAAACGCCCATAACCACCATAGCTGCAGTATATGAGCGCTCATCTGAATCCAAATACTGATATGGATCCCGAATGGATACTGGTCCTGAGAAACGTCCTGGAGGAGTATTTCTTGATACTCCATGGTACGCTCATCATATCGAGCTCACTCTCTCCATGGCTACTCCACGCTCTGGACAAAATCAACGAAGGTAAATATATGTAAGTGGTTTTTCAGTTATTGGGCAAAAAAATTCTGTTAACTCTAATACCCTTATGGAATATCTGGCAAGGCGTATTCATAGTGGCTCTTCGACTCTCACAACTTTTTTTCACATCAATCATTCAGTGTGACCTGATTGATCGATTCAGTATCGCGGATGCAAGGCCCTAAAAGATTCTTGCAAAAAACCAATTACATCAGAATCTGAAAACTCTAGAGAGAGATTGGTCATATATATTTTTATTATACGAAGAATATATTTTTATCAACTTTATATACTTTTGTCTATTTTTTCTCCTTTATTTGAAAGAACTAAAAATAAAGTTTTTTATGATTCTTTTGAAAAAATCTCAAATACTCTATTATGGAGTGTATGAAGAAAATAATATTCATTATTTTAGGAACCACCGTGGCCGATATACTCACAAAATGGTGGGCACATATTTGGTCACCAGATGTTGCTCTCCTCGGAGACGTAATACGATTCACGTATATTAGAAACACCGGAATAGCATTTAGCACACAACTCCCCTATATCCATATCATTATACCTCTTGTTTTATGAGGACTTCTTTATTGTATTCTCAGATCATGGAAACAACTATCAGAACGAGAGAAAATCTGATATATACTCATCATCACTGGATGATTTCTCAATGCTCTCGAGCGCAGTCTATTTGGATCAGTAACAGATTTTATCAGTGTACAGTATTTTTCGGTCTTTAATATAGCTGATATAGCGATTACTTTCGGGGTTTTCCTGCTCATATTCTGAAACCTCACTTTTAAGAGAAATTTACCAAAAATACGTTTGCAAAAAACAAGAAAATAGTGTATTCTAGTGATATGATAAATACTCATACCGCAAAAGTGCCTCAGATACTCATCGACTGTGACCCTGGAACAGACGACTTTTTCGCACTTCTCTGGGCACTTGGACTTCATAAAAAATGATTTATTCAGATACATGCTATTACTACCACTGGAGGCAATGTAGGACCAGAATTGACATATCTGAACGCACTCAGAGCATGTGATTTTATGTGAATCACGGATATTTCTATAGGATGTAGTGCTCTGATATCTCCGAGTGCAAATGCTTCTCATATTCATGGGAAAGATGGCTTATGAGATGCGAGCCAATTTTTGCAAAAAATAAAAGTACCAAAAAAACCTCTCTCAAGTGCTGACCTGATAGAGAAAACTCTCAAAAAATATCCAGAAACACAAATACTTTGCTTTGGTCCGATGACCAATATGGCAAAATATTTAGACAAGAATACGTATACTGGAAGAGTCATAGCGATGGGGTGAGCCTTTCAAGTATCAGGAAATGTCACACCAGTGGCAGAATTTAATATTTCCTACGATCCGGAATCAGCTGATACAGTACTTTCACACGTCAATAATACTGTCCTTCTCCCCCTCGATGTGACATCTCAGCTGATCTTCACCCGCCGAGAAATGAAAAGCATTATCACAAAACTTCCCAAGAAAAAAGCAAAATTCCTTGAAGCGCTGACTCTTCATACTTTTGAGACCAATATGGCATTCCGAGAAACGGCCTGACTTGAGGGATTTCTCGTCCACGACGCAAGCGTCGTCGCTATGCTCGTCTATCCGCATCTCTTTTCTGGACAATTTCTCCCAGTCCGAGTAGAGACCAAAGGCGAATACACTCGATGACAAACAGTCACCGACCTTCGAAATATCGCTCAACCATCGACACATACTTTTGTCGTAAAAAATGTCGATTGAGACCGTTTTATGGAAGCCATGGTACAGGATTTTCTCAGTTTTTTATAATACGCTATGCATATCATCTCTCTTATCGGCTGAAGTGGCTCTGGAAAATGATACCTTGCTGAAAAAATCATCGCCTCCATCGGAGCAGAAAGAGTAAATACGATTCCGATGGATATGTATTATTTTCCTGATGATCAGTTTCCGAAAAACCTGTATGTCGATTTTCAGGGAAAAACATTTAAAAATTTTGATACACCGGATGCCATAGATAGAGACTTGCTTGTCGAGCATTTGAAACGCCTCAAATCAGGTCAATCCGTGCAAATTCCCTCCTATGATTTTGGAAATAATCCAACAGGAAAATCTCAACGTATGCCAGGGAAAATAATCGAACCAAAAGATTTTATCATTATAGATGGTCTTTTTCCTTTTTGTGATGAGCGTATTCGAGCTATGAGCGATATCGGGATATTTATCGATATATCTCCAGTGAATCGTATGGCAAGACGCCTGATACGAGACTGGTGAAAGTGACAAACACGATCAGATATGGGAACCCCTGGCATCGGAGATGATATCCTCTTTTATGTGCAATTCGTCGAAGCTGGATACCAAAACTATGTAGAACCCTGTAAAAAATATGCTAATATCGTCGTCAATAATGATATATGGCTCGCACCAGGAGAAGAACCAAAAATGGTGGATATCACGGTCAATTATCTCCGAGGGAAATATGAGAAACAGGTGGAGGATATTCTTTAGAAATAAAAAGACAGCTTATAAAAGAAGATATTTTGCATTTCTCTAGATTTTCTATAGTATATCGGGATGAAAATATCTCTTAACTGGGCAAAACACTGGAGCCCTATGCCAGCATATACTGCTGACGCTCTCGAAAAATTCGCACATACCTATTCTACCTATACTGCCGAGGTAGAGGGTATCGACTCCTACATTTTTGATGATAAGATAGTTATCGGGAAAGTCCTAGCATGGAATCCTCATCCAGACTCCGATAAGCTCGGACTCGTCGATATTGACACTGGGAAAAATGGAAAACACACCATTGTCTGTGGCGCAACCAACGCAAAAATAGCTCATTATGTTGCTGTGGCTCTCGAAAATGCTGTGCTTCCAGGAGACCTCGTCATCACTCGTCGCCCTATTCGTGGAGTAGATAGCTGTGGTATGATCTGTAGTGTCGATGAGCTCGGGCTTTCATCTATTCGCGCTGAAGGCATTCTCCCACTTGAAATCGTTTGGAGCGAAGAATTCCTCGAGAAACACCTCGGAGAACCGTTTGGATCTCTCTCACTCACACTTCCAGGATATACAGGTGATATTAGCTACGCAATGAATGATATTGTTTTTGATCTCGATAATAAATTTATCACCAATCGCCCTGACCTTTTTTCTGTCGTCTGAAATGCACGAGAAATCGCCTGCATCGAAAAAGAAACATTCAACTATGCCCCCTTGTGAAAGGGGGAATCGAAGGGGGATTGAAATAAATTAAAGGTCAATATAGGGACTGACAAGGTTATAAATTATTTACTTACAAAATTTTCTCTTCCAAACCATCCAGAGACTCCGCTCGTACTTCAAATTCTCCTCAAGAGAAGTAATCAAGGACTTCATGGACTTCTTCCTGACTTAACCAATATCGTTATGACAGAGCTCGGGCAACCAATGCATGTCTTTGATGCTGACACGGTAGAATGAACTATTTCAGTACGGATGGCAAAGAAATGAGAAACTCTCGAAGCGCTTGATGGTAAAACATACACACTCAGCGATGAAGACATGGTCATAGCGGATGAGAAAAAAATCCTCGCCATTGCGGGCGTTATTGGTGGAAAAAATTCTGGAACAACAGAAACAACCAAAAATATCCTGATTGAGGCAGCTACATTTGATCCAGTCAGTGTCCGAAAAACTTCTCAACGGCTCTGAATCCGTACTGATAGCTCAGTGCGATTTGAAAAAGGAGTTGACGCACAATTACCAGAAATTGCATCAGCACGATATGAACAATTACTCACTACGTATATTAAAAACACAAAATACGAAGGAGGATTCGCTCATGAAACACCGAAAGTACCAACACAGATTACTCTGACACATGCCTATATTGAAGATCGTATTGGTACCAAAGTTTCAGAAAAAATAGTTCTCGATACTCTGACAAGACTAGGATTTAATATAAATCAAAATAAATCTGAATATATCGTCACAGTTCCCTCTTGGCGTGACACGGGTGATATCAGTATTTCCGCTGATTTAGTAGAGGAAGTAGCGCGAATGGTGGGTTATGACACTCTGCCAATCTCCCCTCTTCCTGGTCCGATTCTCACAGCAAAAAATTATGCTCATGATGAGGTCACTACAAAAGTTTCTCACTTTTTTGCGAATCACGGGTACTTCGATGCTTATACATACCCCTTTACACTTGCTGAAAGATTCGCACGATTTTCTGACAAAAAACCTGCCGTTATCCATAATACCAGTGAGAATAGGACACATCTCCGTGCAAACCTTGCAGAAAATCTTCTTGAGCTCGTAGCAGGAAATTATCGTACACACACGGAAGGAAAATTCTTTGAATTTGGTCCCATATTTGATGGAGAAGAATCCCTCCAGGGAATGGGGGTTATCTGGTGATATTCTCTCGAAGAAATGCAAGATACTCTCACACATTACGCGAAAACATTCTTCGGAATTCGTGGAGAGATAATCCAGTCAGAGATTGACACAAAACTCTTCGCACCAAAAGCATGCGGAGAAATCATCAGTCCAGAATGAACAGTGCTCGTACGATTTGGACTTATTCGTCCTACCCTCCTTCCCCTCTTTGATATTGCAGATATTGAGGTCTATGCTTTTGAGATAGTGACACTTCCAGATATTCATAGACCGATAAAATTCACTCCAATTATTGAATATCCAGGAACCAGACGAGAACTCAATATCATTATGTCAGAAGATACTCCTGTCAAAATGGTTCTCGATATTGTAAAACAGTCAAATGATTGGGTCTCGGATATAAATGTATCAGAAATTTATCGTGATCCCGCTCATATCGGGGATGAGAAAAAATCTGTAGTGGTTTCATTTCTTCTTCAAAATACAGATGCTACGATCACTGATGAAGAAGCAGGAAAAATTCAGGAAACAATCATTGCTCAGCTCGCTAAAAAAGGATATCGACTCCGTGGAACTTAATACTTTCTCTTTTTTTGTATGAGAAAATTTCTCCCTCTCATGTGAGTTTTTATCGTCATTGGTACACTGTTATTTATTCTGACAAATCAGGTTCTTATCAGCGGGGTAAAAGTCACAATCTCTCCTTGTGAAAAATCAGGATGACAATGGTCAGAAGAATTTTGAGAATGTCTGGGTATTGATATGGATACCTGTCAAAATATTGGGGGAACCTTCAATGAGTGCACTTCCGCCTGTCGTAATACCAAACAGGAGATATGTACTCTGCAATGTGTACAAGTATGTGAAGTAAAATAAAAAATTACGTCTCAATAATAATACTATAAATACAAGTCATCTATTCTTGTCTTTTTGTTTTTCGGAAGTATGATTCACCTCCAGAGTAGTTTATTTCCTTACCAATAAATTTATGATGTACTATTTTAATGGATATGCCCCGTTTCATGCATTCGGTTTTCTTTTTATGATACTATTTTGGGGTCTTGTAATCTACGGAGTTATCCTTTTGGCAAAGCATTACTCTGAACCGATGAAGAAAGACCGCGCCCTAGAAATTCTCAAAGAGCGCTACGCAAAAGGTGAAATAAAGCGTGAGGAATTTGAAAATATCAAGAAGGACATTAAATAAAAAAGCTCATTGGGAAGATGAAAATCGAGTATTTTCGAAAAATCTTTTGCAATAATATTTTTTTGGTATATACTCTTTATACCTCTACCCCAGGTATAGGTTATACTTCTTAATTGTTTTATATGTCAAAGATATCAGTTACTCTCAGCGTATCTCTCATTATAATTGGGACTATTATAGGTACCGTGGTTGGATATTCGCTTACTCCGGCATATCGGATTTCTATGTATGATAAGAGTCAGATGGATTTTGGTCGTGCTGATCGTGGACTAGATTTACGCTATATCAATGCGATGATAGCTCATCATAGAGGCGCTGTGCTGCTTGCGGAACAGGCTCAAAATATCACTCAAAGAAAAGAAATAAAAGACCTCACTGCTGATATACTCAAAAATGAACCAGTTGCCATACAGGAGTTGTATAACTGGAAAAAATCATGGTATGGTGACACACATAAAGTACGCGACCCAGTCGTCCCAAAACTCGGAACCTATGATGAAAAGTATGATCTCCGATTCCTCAATGCCCTCTTAGTACATCATGAAGCGGGTCTTATGATGACGGATGATATCAAAACCAAATCTTCACGCCTAGAAATACTCAACAATGCTGATGTTGTAGGTACATTCTTTACGACAACAATGGAAATATTTGAGAACTGGAGAAAAGAATGGTACCAAATCTAATATTTTTCTCTCCCCTCTAACTCTATTTTATGAATACCACACTCAAAGTACACGGCATGCATTGCGCCAGTTGTGCCAGCATTATCACAAAAAAAATCTCCAAACTCTCAGGGGTAGAGCATATTGAAGTGAACCCTGGAACAGAAAAAGCTGTACTTAGTTTTGACCCACAAAAAACAAACATAAGCACAATGAACCAAACCCTTGAACCTCTAGGGTATAGCTTCTCTGATACAGAAAACCCTGAAGTAATGAGTATGGGGCATGATCATAGTGGCATGCACGATATGAACCATGAATCTATGGAAGCGGAATGAGAAAAAGTAAAATTTGTACTCCCTATCACATTTCTCATATTTTGACTGATGATGTGGGATATAGCATCCCAGCTCTTTGTAGGGGTGCCCCGTCTTCCCTTGCCCATGGAAACCTTTAATATTATCTCGATGATAGTAGCATCGGTAGTTCTTTTCTGGATTGGAAAACCATTTTTGCTGGGTGTCTCTCGTTTTATCAAGTATCGTGTCGCAAATATGGATACACTGATTGGAATTGGCACACTCACCGCCTATGTCTATAGTGTCATTATTACTCTTTTCCCAGACATACGAGAAGCGTTTCTTTTGCCAGAATATACCTATTTTGATGTCACCATCGTCGTCATCGGTTTTATCACGCTCGGGAAATATCTCGAAGCTCGCTCCAAAAATAAAACAGGTGATGCTATCAAGAAACTTCTCAATTTACAAACAAAAACAGCGCTTGTCATACGAGACAACAAAGAATACGAAATACCACTGGAGGAAGTCGTACATGGCGATATCATCATCGTAAAACCAGGAGCAAAAATCCCAGTCGACGGAATACTCACTGAATGAGAATCTTTTGTCGATGAGTCTATGATTACGGGAGAGCCAATTCCTATGGAAAAAAATATTGGTGATTCTGTCGTCGCTGGTACTATCAATACGACTGGATCATTTCGATTTCAAGCAACAAAAATAGGAGCAGAGACTATGCTCGCTCGAATCATAAAAATGGTGGAAACAGCCCAGGGAAGTAAAGCTCCCATTCAAGCTCTGGCTGATAAAATCTCATCCGTATTTGTCCCGGTCGTGCTCATATTATCATTCCTTACCCTCGGAGCATGGCTCGTCATCGGTACATCCTATCTCGGATTTTCCGCAGCCCTTTCCCTCGGTATTGTCTCATTTGTGAGTATGCTCGTTATTGCTTGCCCTTGTGCTCTCGGACTTGCCACACCAACAGCTATTATTGTATGAGTAGGAAAGTGAGCGCAGGCAGGAATCCTCATAAAAGATGCCGCCACGCTTCAGAAACTTCATAATGTCGATACTATCATTATGGACAAAACAGGGACGCTCACAAAATGAAAGCCAGAACTCACAGCCATACACAATATCTCACAAAAAACAGATGAAGAAATCGTACACATCGTCGCCTCTCTCGAGAAATATTCTGAGCATCCAATTGCAGAGGCCATAGTCTCTTATGCTGAGCAAAAAAATATATCCCTCGTGAGTGTTGAGAATTTTATATCAATCAAAGGAAAGTGACTCCAGGGAAAAGTCGACTGAGAAGAATATTTTGTCGGTAATGCTCGACTCATGGACGATATGAAATTGGCATATGACGTCTCGCTGATTGACCAGGAAACAAAAGAAGGGAAAACTCCTATTATTCTCGCAAACAAAAAAGAAGTTCTTGCGATGATTATGGTAGCCGATACACTCAAATCTGAAACCAAGGATGCCATTACGCAGCTCAAAAAGCTCGGTGTCAAAATCATCATGATGACTGGGGATGCAAAAAATACAGCGGAATATATTGGAAACCTGGTTGGTATTGAAACAATATTTGCTGAAGTGTCTCCGGAAGATAAACTCATGAAAATCCGTGAACTCCAATCGGAGAATCATATCGTCGCAATGGTGGGTGATGGAGTCAATGATGCTCCCGCTCTTGCCCAATCGGATGTCGGAATTGCGATGGCAACGGGAACTGATGTCGCTATTGAAAGTGCTGATATTGCTATTCTCCATGGTGATATCACAAAAATAGTCAAAGCTATTCGTCTCTCAAAAATCACCATGCGAGGCATCAAACAAAATCTCTTCTGGGCGTTTATCTATAATGTGGTAGGTATTCCGCTCGCTGCAGGAGCGTTCTATCCCCTCTTTGGTTGGCTATTAAATCCTATCTTCGCAGGTCTTGCGATGGCATTTTCAAGTGTTTCAGTCGTCTCAAACTCCTTGCGTGTCAAGACTAAAAAACTATAATCCTCTTCTATTATGAAAACACACACCTATCATATAAAATGACTCCACTGTCCTTCATGTAAAATACTTATCGAAGATATTGTCCAGGAACAAGAAGGTATTGTCGGGCAAGTACATATTAAGAAACAAACATTAACATGTGATTGCAAAAATGATGAAACAATCGAAGAAAATATGGCGAGATTATCACCCCTGCTATCTGAACATGGATATGAACTTTCCCAAGAAAAACAGGAAGAAAGTTCAGAAAATAACTGACTTATCTGGCAAGCACTACCAATAGGTCTTGTTATATTGGCACTCTTCTTTGCATTGCAAAAATCAGGTATTCTCAATTTTTCCGTCAATGGTAGCATCACACCGACAACCAGTTTTATTATTGGGCTCATTGCTTCTATTTCTAGCTGCCTTGCCATCGTGGGAGGGCTCATACTCTCGCTCTCAGCACAGATGGGATATAGCGGAACAAAAGGGAAAAGTGCCATTATTCTTTTTCATTCGGGGAGAATACTGTGATTCGCAGTCTTGGGTGGAATACTGGGAATGATCGGAAGTACTATTGGAATTAGTGTGACTTTTTCCTCTATACTCGGACTCATAGCAGCACTTGTAATGATCGTCCTATGACTCAATCTCGCAGGAGTTTTCAAAAAAAGTGCCATCACACTTCCGAGTTCCATCTTTTCATTTTTTAGAAAAGGGGAAGGTATGTTTTCTGGGCCATTACTCATCGGTATCGGAACATTCTTTCTCCCTTGTGGGTTTACTCAATCGATGCAGATATCTGCACTTTCAAGTGGCTCATTTCTCTCGGGCCTCCTGATTATGCTCTTCTTTGCACTTGGGACATTTCCAGTACTCGCTCTTCTCTCATTTGGATCCGCATCATTTGCGAAGTCACGATACGCTCCTCTCTTTTTCAAGTCTGTCGGTATCGTCGTTATCGGTCTCGGAGCTTTCTCTCTCATTACTGGTTTAACAAGTCTCGGCATCATACCACCTATTATCAATTTTTAATTCTTCTTTTTTAATTTTTACTCTATGACTAAAAAATCTCCACCCAATAAGGCACTCTCTATTGTTATAGCTCTCGTCCTCATCGCTATCATCGGTTTCGTGATGATCCAATCCTCTGGATGAAGCGCTACAGGCACCAACACGGCATCAAATGTCGTAATACGTGATGGAGTACAATATATCACCGTTGAGGCAAGAGGGGGGTATTCACCTCGCACCACCATTGCAAAGTGAGGTATGCCAACAAAACTCATCATGAAAACAGACAATACCTATGATTGCTCATCTGCCCTTATCATACGAGCTGCCAATTACAGAGGCATGCTCCCACAAACTGGTGAGACTGAGATCGATCTCGGCACACCAAAAGCTGGCACAAAAGTCCCATGAACCTGCGGAATGGGTATGTATAGTTTTTCTCTATCATTTCAATAAAAGAAATCCTTTCTCTCGCTTCTGCTCTATCTCTATCTCTACTTTCTATCTCTATTCTCTCTCTATGAAAACATCAACCAATCCTGTCCTCAAAAAAAAGCTCCTGCTCGCTGTCAAAAAGACACAAGGCACCCTCGCAAAAGTCACACAGATGATAGAAGAAGACACCTACTGTGCCGACATCGGGCAACAGATAAATGCTGCTCTCGGACTTCTGAAATCAGCGAATATCGATCTCATGAAAAGTCATCTCATGTGTTGCGGGAAAAATGCCCTGATTCATAAAAACCCAAAAGAAGGAGAAAAATTCGTCGAAGAATTTGCTCGTATTTGGGATGTCTCAACGAGGAAATAATCTATGCGCATCTGGTCTCTCCATCCAAAATATCTGGACACAAAATGACTTGTTGCTCTCTGGCGAGAGACTTTGCTGGCAAAGAATGTCCTCACTGGAAATATAAAAGGATACAAAAATCATCCTCAACTCCTGAGATTTAAAAATACAGAGAATCCTCTCAATGCGATTAATCAATATTTATCCGAGGTGTACCACGAAGCATCTCAAAGAAACTATAATTTTAACCGAGAAAAAATAGATTGGAATTTCCAGCCGATAATCCTCACAGTCACACAGGGGCAAGTAGAATACGAGAAAAACCATCTTCTGAAAAAACTCCAAATGAGAGATCCGCAAAAGTTTGAAAAAATAAAAGCTTCCAATGAATTCAGTGCTCATCCGATTTTTGAAGTAGCGGAAGGAGAGATTGAGGAATGGGAAATCATAACTAATCTATAACTTTTAAGTATTCTCTACTATTAGATCAATCTCAAAGTACAAAATATTAGCGCAAGTATGGTGGTGGAGGAAATTTTGGTGGAGGTCACTCCTTTCTCTTATGATTAGGATAATTTTTATAAAAAAAGTCATCTGCATCTTTGATAAATTGATCTAGGTCAGCACGACCCAGCTTTGTGTTTCCCTTGATGGGTATATCTCAAGTTGCAAAGGGATATTTTATGATATATTGAATCTTATCCTTATAAGAATAAAAAAGATTATTAATAGTTGTATCTTGATGAATAAACTCCAAACGGAATAAATAAATCTCAGCAAATCAATCATAATATATTGCCGATTCTATCTCCTGATCATTAAGCCATTTATGTTCTTGATAAAATTTATCGCTAGCATTTTTTAAAGATTCGTCTCTTGAAGCAATGTCTTTCAATAAAAGAGTTTCTTTCCGTTCAAGATAAGAGTTCTTCTTACGTTCACCCTCAAGAATCGAAGAAGCCTGATCATAATTTCCCTGAATACGACTATTTTCATTTTTAAGATGTTTAGCATATCACAAACTTCACAACGCGACTACCGATGTCACCGCGAGTGTATATTTTCTGACAACAGGCAATATTTTTCTAAGCAATGTAGGTTTTTCATTTTTTGATGATCCTATTGTTCCCGATAATTCAGCAATTTTTTCCTGTAAAAAGATAATATAGTCTCTTTTGGACTCCTTTAACTCATCTGCAATTCAAGCAATCTCTTGTTCGAGATAGAGATAGAGAGAGTAAGCTCGTATAGTTTTTTCTCTTTGGTCCTGTAACTCATTTACCCATACGATAAGCTTATCTACTCACAGAAGTTCTTCCTGGGAATTCCGACCATTTTTTGTAGCAATTTCTTGAATTGCTTTCGTCCGACTTTCAATGTCTGAAACAATCTTTGGATTCCCTTTACCATAATCATGATAAACTGAGTACTCTAATAAACTTCATACTGTATTCCTTCCACTTTTTGCAGTAGCAGCCCGGACACGATCAAAATCTGATAATACTCATTGCAGAGCATCTTGAGGATCTCAGTTTAAACCAGCTCCAGTATCAACTCTAGGCATTTCAGCTTCAGGCATAGTATTATTTATTAATAAATAAGTAAATTTACTATATTTATAATTATTACTATGTCAATACTTTTATTCTACAGGTATTTCACCATATACCCCCCTTCGAGCATATATCCGAGTTTCTCAAAATACGGACGTACACCGACACCCGCAATAACGGCTATTTTTTTAATGCTTGGGTATTTTTCTCTGACGATTTTTTCTGCCTCGAGCATCATAGACTTTCCGAGTCACTGGTGCTGAATAGCATCATCAGCTCGTGCTCAGATACCGAGCTGTTCACCAAAGGTATGAATCTCCCGAATCAATGCAGCTCCTTCGAGGACTGGCAAGAAATGCGGTTCATGAGTAAAATACTGTGACGGTATACGCAGACGAAGAAGTGAATAGAGTGTTGCCGCATCATTGCCTCCTTGTGAAAGGAGGTGCCCCGAGCTTGTCGAGCGGGCGGAGGATTGTGAAGATAAAAATCCTCTAATCCATTCCAAAATATCTCGTTCAACACCGTTTGGGTCATCCATGACTTTCAAGTTGTGAAATCTCAGAACAGTAATCCCATATTTCTCCAATTCATCTGTACGTTTTGCGTCGTACCATCGTTGGTCTTCATGGTTATCTCCATCTACCTCGATGACCAATTTAAGTTCCGAGCAATAAAAATCAGCAATATAATTCAGGAGCGGTTTTTGTCTCAGAAATGAATACTTTTTCAGTGTTTTATACTTGAGAATATCATACCACATACGCTTTTCTGCAAGACTTGGATTTTTTCGCATTTCTTTCGCATAGTCTCAGAGCTCGATATTATAGGGGAGATATTCATCAGCATCGGAATAGGCGGATTTTGTATTACACAATCCCCCTGCCTTGCAGGCATCCCCCTTTCACAAGGGGGCTTTATTGGAATATTTTTTTTCACAACCCCCCTGCCCCCCCTTATCAGGGGGGAGTATTGCTCCTTTAGTTTTCTTTTTATCAAAAACAGAGGTGTTTTCCTCAAATGATATCATATAATCCTTTCATTGTGAAGCATCATATTCTCGAGTTACGAGACGAATATCGTCAGTATTAAAGGCCTTTCATTTTACTTCTCGTGAAGCAGTATCTATGAGCTGTCCTCCCCTACTTCTGAGAAGTTCTTCTGCTATTTGTCGGAGGTTGGCGAGATGTGAGCCATGAAGAATCTGATGGGCTGGGATATCACGATAGACACGATTGAGTCGGACATACGGTGGCACCATCTCGAGGAGATCCGCCATGAGCGCTATCAGCGTCTCATCATCGTACGCAGTAAATCCTCCATCGCGCCATATTTGTGTAAGTTCGCTCTTATCTGTCACCATCATCGGATAGATTTTGAGTTCATCTGGACGATAGTCGGGATTTTTAAATATTTCAGCCAGAGAAGAACGATCAATATCAGGAGTTGAGCCAAGAAGATTTGGCATCATATGAGCACAGATTTTAAATCCTGCATCCTTGAGCATTCTGGTCGCTGCGATAGATTCGGCATTGCCATGTCCCCGCTTATTCAGATCGTTAATTCTATCATCCGTCGTCTGATATCCTATCTCCACTCGTGTCACGTCATATGAGCGAAGTCGCTCGATTTCCTCCACATTTATCCAGTCAGGACGAGTCTCGATTTGCATACCGATGACCCGTGAGCGAGACTTCATATTGCGTTCTTTTGCTTCTTCAAGCGTCGCACTTTCTCTCATTTTAAAACCTTGCTTAATCTTAAATTCTGCGAATTTATCAGTACCAGTCGAGGTACCTTCAATAAATGGTTCCAGTTCCTCGTAGGTCGTATGGGCATCGTAAATGGCCTTGATAAACATTTCTTGATACAGCTTCGGATACACAGACCAGGTGCCGCCAATAATTCGCACATCACATTTATCGATACAGTGACCCGTGATACGCAGACTCCGAAGACGATTGTAGACTTGTTTCACTGGATCAAATTCATTCATCTGCGCACGCATCACCGCTGGTTCATCAGGGATATAACTCTTTGGAAGCCCAGCAAATGTCGGACAATAGATACATTTTCCAGGACATCACCAAAATTTCGTCAAAAGAGAAATCACCGCAATACCTGATTGATTGCGCACTCCCCTCTTACGAAATATCCGCTCAACTCGTGGTGACGGAGAGATCCTCGCATCACTCACCATCTCATGATAGCGCTCTATAAAGGCAATGCTCGGAATAGTTTTAGCCAATTTTGTCTGCGCATAAATAGCATTACAGAGCTTTTGAAATGCTGTTTTATCAGTAATGCTCTCGTCTTTTATGACGGCGAAAATGATTTCATCAATAATGTCAGAACTGTGTTTTTCCAAGGAGAAATAGTAAAAATATACTGGTGACAGTATAGAAAAAAGTACTAAAAGTCGAGCAAAAACCAAAAATATATGTAATAAATATAAAATATGAAATAAGTCAATTATTTCAGCTTCAAAATAGGCGGAAATCTCTATACTGAGCGGATTATGGAAGTATTTCTTCCGTGCTATTAATCCCCTTTTATGAGTATTATCTCTTCTCTCTTTGGCGACCCAACTATCAAAGTCCTCCACCGCTATCAAAAAGACCTTCTCAAAATCAAAGAAATAGAAGAAGAATACAAAAAAACGATTGATACCGTCGAGGCAGTCCAGGCAAAAACGCTCGAATTCAAAGAACGTTTTGCACCCATTCGTCTCGCATTTGTGACAGAAAAAGATCGTATCGAAAATGACACTTCCCTCTCCCTCGAAGAAAAAACAGACCAGATAAAACAAAATCATAAAACCTATATTGCTTCTCGAGAAGCAATGGTCCAAGATCTCCGATTTGAAGCACTCGCTCTGCATCGCAGAGCTTGTGAGATTATTTACGATCAAGAATTTACCCTCCCCGATGACAGTAAAAAAGTCTGGAATATGATACCGTTTGATGTACAAATCCTCGGAGCACTGACACTCAATGGAGGCAATATCCCAGAGATGCGAACGTGAGAAGGTAAAACCCTTGTCGCAACTCTCGCCGCCTATTTAAACGCGCTCTCCGGAGATCCAGTCCATGTCGTTACTGTCAATGAGTATCTTTCTCGTCGTGATGCCCAGGAAATGGGTATTATCTATGGTACTCTCGGAATGCGAACTGGAGTAGTCGCCAATGGACAATCTACTTCTCAAAAAAAGGAACAATACAATCATGACATCGTCTACGTGACAAATACTGAGCTGGGGTTTGATTACCTCCGTGATAATATGGCAAGAAGTCTCGCAGACCAGGTGATGTCTCGAAAAGCTTTTGGTATTATCGATGAAGTTGACTCGATTCTTATCGATGAAGCTCGGACACCGCTGATTATTTCCTCGCCTGATAATGAGGCAACTTCAAAATATCTCAAATTCGCTCAAATGGCGAGCAAACTCGAAAAAACAACTGATTATACCCTCGATGAAAAGAGTAAAACCACTGCCCTCACGGATGATGGTATCGCAAAGATAGAGAAGATGCTCGGTATCGAGAGTATTTTTGTCTCAGAGCACTATAATGATCTCCATCATATCGAAAATGCGCTACGAGCGAAGGCCTGTTATATCCGTGATATCGATTACCTCGCTCGTGGTGATGATATCCTCATCATCGATGAGCATACAGGACGTACCATGGAATGAAGACGGTTTAGTAATGGTCTTCACCAAGCCCTTGAAGCAAAAGAAGGTGTCACCATCCAAAAAGAAAGCAAGACGCTCGCAAATATCACCTACCAAAACTTTTTCCGCCTCTATGAAAAACTCTCAGGTATGACTGGTACAGCAAAAACAGAAGAAGAAGAATTTCAAAAAATCTATGGACTCGATGTCGTCCAGATACCCACCAATAAACCGATGATTCGTGATGACAGAGCGGATCTCCTGTTCAAAAATGAACAAGGAAAATTTGCTTTTATCATCAATGAAATAGAAAAAATCCATAAAACCGGTCAACCGATTCTCGTCGGTACTGTCTCTGTCGCAAAATCAGAAATCGTCAGTGATATGCTCACTGCCAAGAAAATACCACATGAAGTATTGAATGCAAAACAAGATGCCCGTGAAGCAGAAATCGTCGGGAAGGCAGGACAAAAATGATCGGTTACCATAGCAACCAATATGGCAGGACGAGGAACAGATATCAAGCTCGGTGAATGAGTCGTGGAGCTCTGAGGGCTCGCTATCCTCGGTACAGAAAAACACGAAACACGTCGTATCGATAATCAGCTTCGTGGACGATCCGGACGTCAAGGAGATCCAGGTATGAGCCAATTTCTCATCTCTCCAAATGATGATATTATGCGTATATTCGGGGGTGATAAACTGTTTTCGATGTTTAACTCTCCTTTCTTCGCAAGTCTCCCAGAAGATGAACCGCTCATACAGAGTAAGACACTGACAAAACGTATCACAGCTATCCAAAAACAAGTCGAGGGGCACCACTTTGATATGCGAAAACATGTCCTCGAATATGATGATGTCATCAATCAGCATCGTTTTATAGTCTACGGGAAACGCCAAAAACTCCTCGAAGATTTTGCAAAAAATGAAACAGCACAATCTGATATTGATCTTGTCATACAAAAAATATTTAGAGAAGAAGCAGAGCGCATGCTGATGCTCCATGATATCGAAGGAAGAATAGATTTTGAAGGATTGAATGCCCCTCTCAGTGAAATGCTCGATAAGGAAATCAAGATAGAAACAGGAGATTTTGAAACAATAAAAGAAGCAATAGTAGCTCTCTGGGAAGAAAAGCGAATAGCTCTCGGAAAGATGTTTGAGGGAAGAAATTTCGACCAATTTCAGAGGGAGATTTACCTCGCAGCAATCGATCAACTCTGGATGGAACATATCGAAAATATGTCTCAGCTCCGGGAAGATGTCGCCTTTGAAGGATATAATCAGAAACAACCCCTCCTCGTCTACCAGGAACGAGCGTATGAGATGTTTGTGAAGATGATGGATGAGATCAATTATCGTGTTGTCCGTGGACTCCTCTCGGCCACACCTCGCACACAAGTACAACAGGTCGAAATCGACCTCAATGACCTCAAGACAATGAGCGCTATCATACCTGAAAATAAGATGAAACAACAAAGCCATCCCCTCATGAGGCAAGCAGGAAATAGTGGCGAAAATGAAGGCATCAAAGTGATACGAGTCAAGTAGTATTCCCGATATTATTTCGCTTGAAAAATACAAATTGTCCCTATACTGCAGACTGCCTGCCTGGAGAGTTCGCATAGTGGCCTAGTGCGCACGCTTGGAAAGCGTGTGTGGGGAAACCCACCAGGAGTTCGAATCTCCTACTCTCCGCCATGTTTCAGTATTATCGATTTGTTCTGTTTATGAGTTTTCTTATTACATTTCTCAGTTCTTTATTTGGGCTTTCTTCGTTTGGTCTCTCAGCAGATACAAAATGCCATACGACAGAATTTACTACCTTGATGTATCATCACATAAGAGATTATTCTGCCCTCGACAGTGCAGCACGTGATATCTCAGTCTCACCAGAAGAATTCAAATCACAGATGAAATTTCTCCATAAAAATGGTTATACAGTTATCACTTCTCGTGATATCCACGAAAACATGGTTCCATGCAAATCTGTTATGATTACGTTTGATGATGGACACTATGATGTAGTAACGCAAGCATACCCTATTATGAAAGAATACGATTTTGTCTGAGTGCTGGGACTCATACTCGCAAGAATAGACGAGTCTGATTACCTTTTCTGATCCGATATTCGTCGTCTCCAAATGGCTGGCTGGGAAATAGCAAGTCACACCTGGCATCATCCCAATCTCTCCGAATTATCAAGAGAGTATATGCCCTATCAGATAGACCAGAGTAAAAAAGATCTCGAAAAATGGTTTCATACTCCTATTTATATTTTTATTTACCCAAAGTGACGCTATACCTATGCGACACTCGACAAAATAAAAACATCTGGTTATAGTTATGCATTTACCACACAAACGGGGAAAACAGATATATCCAAAAAGACTCTTGAGCTGAAGAGGATTGATGTAACACCTGGGATGACAATCGAAATATTTGCACAACTCCTCAAGCCAACGAGCACTATCCCTGAAAAATAATATCAGGATTGAGAAATTTTGCTGGACACTCGATAGGAGTTATCATGGGATTAAGAAAATCTTCAAATGCTTTTTGTTTTTCAGGTCACACAGCAAAAAAAGCAGTATGTGAAATTTTTTGAATGCTTGGAATCGTGAGGGTAATACGCTCAGGTGGCATCTTCGGAGCATCATGGATATGGATATATCCTTCAGATTGTGCCGAAAGTGCTGGATGTCCTGGAAAAAGTGAAGCGATATGTCCATCGGGTCACAGTCAAAAAATCGCTATATCAGGTGTACCTATTATTTCAGAATATTCGAGGGCATTCACTTCAGGCATTCAAAGACAGAGAAATTGGTCTAATGTGAATCAAAGAGGTTTCAAAAATGTCTCCCAAACATACGTATCATTGCGATCTAAGTTATCCGCAGGGACACAGCGCTCATCAACCAAACACCAACGAAGACGAGTGGCATCAATCCTCTTCCAGATATCTACATTTCAGATCACCGAAGCATACCATCCATCTAGGGAATGCCCTCCTGGGAGAGCAATCGTCACAGTTTTTTGTGTACCAAGAAGTGTCTCCAGTGTCGAAAAAAACCAGTCAGTAATATCAGAATAGAGAGCGGTAGTTTTCATAGGTATGATAATAATATTTTTTTTATAAAAACAATTTTTTTACCATTCATTGACTCTATTTGAAAAATACATAAAATATAAAAATGAATCCTTCACCAAAAGCTGGAAAACCAGAAAAAAATCAAGAAAACTGGAGCAAAAAATATATGCATCTTCGTAAGTTGCGTGAAGATACATACCTTTTACTCGAAAAGAGACTCCTAGAAAGGACCATAAATATACTTGATGCAAGTACTGATTTACAAGAAATGATAGAAGATGCATCATCTGGTGATACTCGAGGAGGATCTTGCTATGGAGCGCATATGATAATGGACGAGTTCTATGGTCTCAGATTGGATTATGAAGATTTACCAGATACTGCAGCAACACATATTATCGTCTGAGGTACTGTTGATTTTGAATGTACCCCCTCTATTGATTGTGTTGGAGGCACAATCCAGAGAGTAGTGCAAAGATTATATACTCTACTAAAACCTCGTATTCCTGAAAGAAAAGTAGCATTTAAATTACAACCAAATCCACAAAAAGGATAAACTACCCAAACATCAGAACTTCTGGACGGAATATCAGGAGTACTCCGATGATGAGCATCAAGATTCCTCATACAAGATGCGAATATTTCGTATATTTTGTCGTGATACCAAACGCCTCAAGTGTTACCATAGAGATAATAAACACGAGCAAATCATCTAACATAAAAAAGAAAATGTAGAGCAAGATATAGAGATAGTGTTGAACTGTATTGAGATCATTCAATGCGAGCATTTGTGTAAATATCACTGGCAATCCCGCAGAACAGAGAAGCTCAATAAGGTTTACAGAGAACGCAAGCACGCCCACTCCAACGAGAGCGATAATCATGTTTTTTTCATGAATAATATCCTTGATTTGTTGAGAGATTTTCTTCCGCTTTTTCGGTGAAACAACCTCACATCCGCTATCTCGTGTTTTCCAATACGTATAGACATTCCACCCTCCACCCGCAAGTGCAAAAAACCCAATCGCAGCACGAATTCCAGCGATAAATCCGATAAAGAGCATGACCTGGAGCCATGCAGTGATAAAGAGAAAATACGAGAGCGCCGAAACAAAGATAAAGGCAAAGCCGATGATCCACATCTTGCGTCGATCCTGCATACCGATGAGCATACTGATCAGGAAAATCAATATCCACATCGCGCAAGGATTAAATCCATCAAGCGTCCCCAGTATCACTGTCACAAGAGGGAGGGAAAAATCCTTAAGTTGTACTACTCAGAAGAAAGGAACATCCACCTGCGTACTCGCATCGCCTATTGTTCATTCACTTTTTTTTCATTCTGTGGACGATTGTTTTTCTGCTTCTTCCCTGGATTGAGACTCAAGTACGGGAGCAACTAGATCATTACAAGTATTTGTGAGACAATATCGAATTGCTTCTTCGATTTGTTTTCCTGTCGTCTCGTCATTACCATACCCTACAATTTTTGCATCTCCGATAAGTGTGAGAGGAACGCTATTCACTGGAGTATCGAATCCTTTGACGACTTCTTGAAGAAGTTCACGATTCTGCTTATTTTTCCAGATTTCAAACTGTTGAATGACTAATTTATCCCCGTACTTCTCTTCAAGAGTGGGGAGAAATGCTCGCTCTTTTTCGCAATGAGGACAGCCATCTCACCAAAAAAGATAGAGTCTTGCTACATTATCTTGAGCAAGGACATTTCCAAAAGAAGAAAGAAGAAAGAAGAAAGAAGAAAGAATGATTATTTTTTTCATAGAAAAGATTATAAATTTTTAAGGGGGTCTATTTTTTTGAGGAATTCACTGCGAGATATTTCCCCATGAAATCGAGCTATCTCTTTTCCATTTTTTCCAAAGAAAATAAAGATAGGGAGCTTTCGCAAATCTCCATACGCTTGTACGATTTCTTCATCATCATCGATATCATACGATGTTGTCTCAAGCCATGGATTTGCCACTTCTATATCTCTCCATATCGGCTTCATCACGATACATCCAGCACACCAGACGGCTCATATTTTTACGACTTTCATAAAGATATATTTTAGAATTTCCCCCTATTATTCAAACCATTCCTTCCTATAACTATGACTATTTCTATAACTATCTACTCCTTACAGCAATCAATGACGTCACCTATCAGGGCATTATCGAGTCTCTCTGTGCGTTTTTTGACATCATCTACCTTACCAGTCCCGATATCGAGAACCAATGCCCAAAACATACAGTACGCATCGTAGGATTTTTGAAAAAATGCTTCAGATTCTTTCATTTTACCAGCTCAAAGCTGTTTCGTGCCCACCTCCATCAGGCGCATAGAAGTTGAGAGAAGGTGTTTGCAGGTGCACCATACTTCCCCCTCGTATTCTTTGATAACTTCTTTGAGGAGTGTCTTGCGCATCTCACGAACTTCTTGAAGCATGGTAAGATATTTCGTCTTTCCTGTCTTGTTATAGGTAAAAGCGAGGTGTTCCTCTATACTGATCAGATTCATAATTCCGATGACGAGATCCTGTTCCGTTGAAAGATCAAAATCATCATGTTTCCGAAGTGCATCGACTTTTTCAATGAGTTCATTGAGGGAATATTTTTTTACTTTCTTTTCCATAAATAATAAAAACTAAAAATAAGAAACCGATTTAAACATGGTTATTATCCTCAAATGACAAATATTGCAAAATAAAGAGTAACTAATATGAGGTGACAAAGACAAAAAGATAAGTTTGCAAATCCTTATACTTCCCTGCTTCCTATCGGATACATCTTCAGAATTGGACAATTATCGGTGCAATGAAGCAAATCATTGACTACTTGCCAAGCGGCACGCACACTATCCCAACGCACAAAATATGTCTCATCATGAAGGAGAGCATGTTCGATCAGAGTTTCATACGCGTTATTTTTATTGGCTGACGTTTCTGAAAAGATTCGTTCTGTGCCATCTTGATAGACGATATGTACAGAGCTCTCTTTTCGATCCAGGGCTTTACCAGTTTCGAGGATAATATCTGTCCCGAGCCAACTCGGATGATCCATAGTGAGATGGACCTTGATATACGTCTCCGTGCGAGATTCGGATTTTACACCAGGAGTCTCACGATATCAGATATATTGACCGAGAAGGATATCATGACGAGGATCAAGCAAAAGAGGGGCAACGCTCGATAGGGCATAAAATATATTATCTCTGATATCGTCTGCACGCTCCAAGCAACACGGCATCTTCATCGTGATAATAGCGAGCATCTGCATAAGATGATTTTGGAGAAAATCCCTCGTTGCACCATTTTTATCATAGTAGACACCTCTATCTCCTATGGTCAGAATTTCTCGAGCGGTAATAAAAATAGAGGAAATTCTTTTGTTATACCAATTCTCACCCTGAGAAAGTCTATAATCAAAGAGTTCACGAACAAAAGTTTTTCCTAGATAATGATCGACACGATAAATCTGATGTTCATCAAAATATTTTTGCAATTCTAGATTGAGCAAAATAGCTGTCGCGAGATCATGACCGAAGGGTTTTTCTATCATCAAAATAGATTGGGAAGTATTGAGTCACACTGATGCGATTCCTTTGGCTACAGGAGCAAAATGCTCAGGACTGAGGCAGAGATGATAGAGTATTTCTCCATCGAGAGCTCCGATGGATTCAATCTGTGTCTTGAGCGGGGTATAATCTGTGCTGTCAACATCGATACGCACATAGGAAATAGTCTCCGTGTGATTCAATAAGTCTGGGTATGCAGCAAGAAAATTGCGAAAATCATCGCGTGACCAATCTCGTCGGCCAACACAAATAAGATGGTCATAGACTCATTTTTCAAGGAGTTTTCCAAGAGCTGGAAGCACATAACGAGTTGCGAGGTCACCCGTCGAGCCAAAAAGAACAAAAGTTTTCATAGAGGAGATTATATATAATTTTTTTGATAAAGGAACATTCTTTTTATACTCTCCTCATGGACACTTCTCTTGTGTTGGGAATTATAGGGTCAATATGTGCATTTATTAGTTATATCGTGTATATCCGTGATATACTGCATCGTCACACACGACCTCATGCCTTCTCATGGCTCCCCTGGAGTATTTTAGCGATCCTAACAGCTATTATCCAGTTACAACATAATGCTGGTTGGTCTGCAATAATTACATTGATAGGATGAATATCTATGGCGTGAATCTTTCTACTTTCACTAAAATATGGTGTATCGGAAATGGACAAGAAAGATTGGATACTGCTCTGTATAGCTCTTTTGATTTTAACTTTCTGGATTTTCACAAAAGAAGGATTCATATCTATACTCTTCATCTGTCTTATTGATACTATAGCATATTATTTTACCTGGAAAAAATCCTACAAAAAGCCCTATGAAGAAAATATACTCTCATATTTTCTCTGGACTTTTAGTTTTTTATTTTCGTTGTTAGCAGTAGAAACCTGGATTCCAGTAAATTGGGTATATCCTGCATTCCTCTTATGTACTGAATGAAGTTTTACGCTTTTTCTCTTTTGGAGATGAAAAGTAATCAAACAATAATCCTTCTTTCTTCTTTCTTATTTTTTCTATTGTGTCCTGGATAACTGATCTTACTTCTCAAAAAAAACCTATTGTGGCCCTCGCTCCGATGGATGGATACTGCGATAGTGCTTTTCGTGCTATTTGTAAAAAAGTTGCGCCAGAGACTGTGGTCTTTTCGGAGTTTTATAGTGCTGATGGGCTCTTTCATAATCCAAAACTCGCAGAAAAAGTGCTCACCCATGACCCGATAGAGCATCCACTTATTTTTCAAATATTTGGAAATAATCCTGACACCTTTCTTGCAGCTGGGAAACTGATTGAGTCCTATGGTGCCCAATGAGTCGATATCAATATGGGATGTCCTGCAAAAAAAGTCGTAAAATGTGGTTATGGTTCAGGATTGATGATAGACCAAGATCGCGCAATGAAAATTGTAAGTATTTTAGCCGAAAACCTCAATATCCCAGTGAGTGTCAAAACACGACTTGGATGGACCAATGCTGATGAACTTATCGAATTCTGACAGGCACTTCAAAATGCTGGCACACAGCTTATCACCGTTCACGGTAGGACTTTTCAACAAGAATATACCGGTGAGGCGAATTGGGAACCTATTTATGAACTACAAAAAACTCTCACAATACCCGTGCTCGGAAATGGAGATTGCAAGAACTATAACGATGGAATCCAAAAAATACAAGTGCCATGTAACGAGTGACGAGAAATGACTACAAACTCTGAACTTGGAACTCTGAACTTGGAACTTGCTTTAGCTGGCTTTATGATTGCTCGAGGAGCACTTGGAAATCCTTGGTGCTTTCTCCCTGATAATTATGTGCCAACCTGGAAAGAGAGGATTACGGTAATGGAGGAACATATGCAGAGAATGATACTCACAAAATGAGAACAAAGATCCTGCCTTGAAATTCGTAAACATTTCGTACACTATTTACACGGTTTCGATGGCGTAAGAGAATATCGGAAACGGCTTGCCTCTCTGACGAGTCTTCACGAAGCTGAGACGATACTTGATGAACTCAGTCAAATCACCGATATTAGATAAAAAATCCTTCCTATTACTTAGACTTTGTCTTAGTCCAAATTTTAATCTCTAATTCTCTTCTAAAATGTATACCCGGGTTTTTGTGTCACTGATGACTGTCCTCTGTATCTTTGGTCTTATCGCGAGTTCCATACTCTATTATGGATTTGACCCGACATATTACCCTGCGCTATCGGTCACGATGATGTCTATATCACTTTTACTCGGATTCTGATCACTCATGGGGCTGATAATCTTGGGAGTGAAAAAAATTATGAGAAGAGGGTATATTTACCCTATGGATGCTTTTCGATCTTTTCGTCACGGTCTCCTCTTTATGCTCCTGATATTATGACTCTTTTTGGTGTATATTTATGGATCATTTAATTTTTTGACAAGTTTTTTACTGATTTGTATAGTCTTTTTATTGGAACTTATATTGACGAAAATGGAAGATTCGTAAACTAAAAATATGCACGCTGTTTATATACAACATTTATCAGACGTTCTCTCCAAAGAAACCCTTTCTTCGTCTGTACAAAAAGATACCAAAAACACTCTCGTTTGTGTGTGTCATACGGCTCACTCGACCCTCACTGATGCGCTCCATAGATATTGCAATGACACATTTCTTGCCTACGAGATAAATGAACAAGATCCCGTTGTGACTTTTACAGAAATATTAGAACATCTCAATGCTCATCTCGATGAGCTCTCTGCAACGCACAAAAAGTCTGACATATCTCTGTTTATTGGACTCATTTCAGACAATCATATTCATTTTTCCATGTTTGGGAAAAATCTCACTGGTATGCTCGTATCACCCAAAAATACAGAAGATATATTTCAATGAATGGATAATCATGAGGGGCATTTCACCTATGATTCTCATGGGGAAATACAGCTTAATGAGTCTATCTATGTGTTCGCTCCAAAGATTGACCTCCATATCGTACAACAAGAATCCAAAACACTCGATCATCTCAATATCGGCAAACGATGTGAGCTCTTGGCTGAACGTGTAGAAAGGAGTAATCACGACAAAGGCATCATTCTCGCGATATGACGTGAAGAAGATGAAGAACGAACCGCATGGAAACCTGAGAAGATCACACCGCTCTCTCATAAGATTACTGCCGTGTTTGAAACAAACACAAAAAACATGAACGATAAAATACAGTGAGTTTTCCGCTCTTTGAGTGATAAGGCACAAAATTGGATGCTGATCTCTGGACTTCTTGTCAGTATAATACTTCTCTATATTATTCTCTCTGGGCTCTTGAAATCACAGTATGCAATTTTTGTACCACAAAAGTACAAAGACATCCTCGCAGAAGCACGAGTCGAGATGACCAATGCTTCAAAAGCACTCGATAAGCCAGAACAATTCTGACCAGCGATAGTACGTACACGTGAGCTCTTACAACAAGTAAAAAGTAAAAATGTCTTACAAGTCGATGTCGAACAAATCGAAAAAGAACTTGCTGTACTAGAAAAAAGTATTAATAAAGTCATCTCTCTTACTCCAGAGCAATACAAAAAGGTATATACTTTTTCGAATGGTACTGAATCACTTCCCTTTTGAATGTACGTCGCCGATAAAAAACTCTTTTTTGTGACACAAAAAAGTGTCATAGGACCCTATGTGGAAGGTCAGGCAACAAAAGAATCCACACTCCCAGAAGGTGCTTCTTCCCTCTCCTCAGATATAGATGGTGACGGACGTATCTATATCACAACAGATAAAGATAAAATCTATCTCTTCGACAAAGGCACTCTTACCTCTCTCGGTGTACAACAAGTATGAGGATGGGACAAAAGTAGTGATATCAGCGTCTATAATTCAAATATCTACTTGCTCTCAAGCGACAAAAGACAAATCTACAAACATAGAAAACAGTCCGAGAATATGTATACTGGAAAATCACTCGTTATCACGCCAGAGACGCAGACAAGCCCTATTATCAATATGGATATCGATGGAAGCGTCTGGCTCCTTTCTGGCACAAATAGTATCAAGACAGAGAAGATTTTGACAGCTCCAAAGTATGAAAGACGGGGTATCGTGATGAACAATCTCGGCATCAATACATTTGTCAATACAGATCCTTCTGTCACAAAGATTTATGCTGATCCATCCTATCAAGAGGTTTATATCCTCGCGGATAATCGAATATGGATTTTTGTCCCAAATTCCAAACGCTTTAGCGATGTCAAATCACTTTCTTATATAGGACAAATCGATGTCCAAAATATCATCATCAGCGATATAGTCATCCAGCAATCTGGTGATGTACGTGAGATATTTTTCTGAAGTCCAAAAAGTGATATCTACTCTACAAAATTTTCCGTCACAGATAACAAGATTCATATTTTCCCAAACAATTAGTATGATATATCCTCTTGAGGCTATAGTCCTCAAAAAAAATCGTATTGATGAACACAGATGGGTCATCTCATGTTTTTCGAGTGAGTATGGAAAAATAGATATATTCCACGGTGAAACCAAAGGAAGCCCAAAACTAGATACGCTCACACATTTTACGGGACGTATTATAACCAAAGAAAAAAATACTCTCTCCCAGATATATACCCTTGAGTCTTTTACACCCTGTGAAACCTATGAAATCTATGATATCGCTGGATGGAGCGTCTCTGTACTCTACGCGCTTCTTCCTCATTGACTCCCCTATCCAAAACTCTTTCAGCTCCTCAAATCTATCCTCCAAAAAGATACGGCAACTCTCAGTGATTTTTTTATATTTCTTCTGCAGACCTGTAGAGACTTTGGAATTACACGATGTGACATCACAGAATACGCCCTCCGTCTTCAAGACAGAGGAGAGCATAAGAAGATACGTGAAGATATTGAGCGATGGGTCCATGCATACCAAGTATCATAAATTATATTTTATCTCCTTTTTTATGAAAAACACCACAATATTGATCATATTTGTAGCCATCAGTACTCTCGCTTTCGTCGGATGTGGACAGACCACAAAAAGCCCTGTAGATACAGTAGAAAAAGTCGATGCAGAAACACTCCAAAAACAAGCTGTCTTTGATCAAGCGATGATAGAACAATCAAGGAATACACAATCAAAAAAATAAATATTGAGAAAAGTGAAAAATCTCAATAGAATCCCGTAACGAGTAAAGTACCTCCACAAGGATTTTACCCAGAGAATTTAGCAAAGCTCATTTTTATGATATTGTTATTTTTAGCTCTTTTCTTAGTAAAAAAAGGACATGCTCAGGATGAATTGTCTCACCTTCGATAACATTTTTCACTTCATCAATTACAGAAGCACTGAGTGCTAAAAATTGCTCTCCTGAAGGATCACGACATGCCAAAATAAGTCTTTCTCGTTCTGGAAGACCCATGAGCTTATAGACAATAAAACGTTCACTATCTGTAATGGCAGATTCTTGAATATTTGGTGTTTTTGGAAGGGGAGAAGCCAACTTTGTAACCTGATCGGCCGTACGTGGTATATGTTCCCAAGGATCTTCTGGAACTTGTGGTGGAACGGGATTCCGTTTTTCCCATTTTGGTACAGGATCATAAGGACCTCTATAAACTTGGTGTTTCATAAAAAAAACAAAGTTTAAATATTACTGTGAAATTATTATAGCATATATAGTATTTAGTCAATATTATTTTCTGTGCTGGAGGAAAAATTTGCATTTATAAGACTTCTTTTTATAATCCCCGCATCTCTTTTTGACAATGCTTTTTTAGAGTGCAAAACAAAGCAATGAACTTTATTTATCCTTTATTTATCTCTTTATGCATACAGGCAAGATCAAATCCATCATCGGTGTCGTGATCGATGTAGAATTCTCAGATGGTTATATCCCAAATATCTATGACGCGCTCGAAGTACAGGATGAAAACCGGATTATCCTCGAAGTCCAACAACAGCTCGGAGATGGTGTCGTACGAACTATTGCTATGAACCCCGTGGACGGTCTCCAGAGAGGAACAGATGTCAAAGCTCTTGAGTCCCCTATTATGGTACCTGTTGGTGAAGGTACACTTGGGCGAATGTTTAACGTCCTCGGCCTCCCTATTGATGAAAAGCCAGCTCCACATACTGAAAAGAAGCTCCCTATCCACCGTGCAGCTCCAGCATACGAAGAACTCACAACACAAGCAGAGATTTTTGAAACAGGGGTTAAAGTTATTGACCTCGTCGCTCCTATGCTCAAAGGAGGAAAGGTAGGACTTTTCTGAGGAGCATGAGTCGGTAAGACCGTTATTATGCAAGAATTGATCCACAATATCGCGTCAGAACACGGAGGATACTCTGTTGTGGCGGGTGTTGGAGAGCGAACTCGCGAAGGAAATGACCTCTACCACGAAATGAATGATTCAGGTGTTATCGATAAAACCGTGATGGTCTTCGGACAAATGAATGAGGCACCTGGTCCTCGTGCTCGTGTAGCTCTGACGGGTCTCGCAATGGCTGAATACTTCCGTGATGAAGAGCATCGTGATGTCCTTCTCTTTATTGATAATATTTTCCGATTTACACAAGCTGGTTCTGAGATTTCTGCCCTTCTCGGTCGTATCCCTTCAGCAGTAGGGTACCAACCAACCCTTGCAACAGAGATGGGTACTCTCCAAGAACGAATCGCTTCAACAAAAAATGGTTCTATCACGTCTGTACAAGCAGTATATGTACCAGCCGATGACCTCACAGATCCTGCTCCTGCAAACACCTTTGCTCACCTCGACTCAACTGTCGTTTTGAACCGTAGTATTGCCGAGCTCGGTATCTACCCTGCTGTAGACCCTCTCGACTCTACTTCTACCGTCCTCACGCCTCGTGTCGTCGGTGAAGATCATTATGATACTGCTCGTGCTGCTCAGAGAATCCTCCAGAGATACAAAGAACTCCAAGATATCATCGCCATCCTCGGTATGGATGAGCTCTCAGAAGATGATAAACTCGCTGTTTCTCGAGCTCGTAAGATTCAGAGATTCTTCTCACAGCCATTCTTCGTCGCAGAACAATTCACTGGTACGCCAGGTGTCTATGTAAAACGTGAAGATACAGTCAAAGGATTTGCTATGATCGTCGCTGGTGAACTCGACCATATCCCTGAAAAATACTTCCTCTACAAAGGGTCTATCGAACAAGTAATTAAGGATTTTGAGGAAAGTAGAAAAGAAGTTAAATAAAGTCCATCTTTATTCTTTTTTCTTTCTTCTTTTTTATCTAGCATCATATGCTCTTCTCTCTTATCTCCACCACCCGAAAAGTTCTCGACACCATCGAGATTGATTCTGTCACTATTCCTACCATACAAGGAGAAATACAGGTACTCCCCCACCATCTCCCTGTCCTCGGAGTCACAAAACCCGGTATTCTTAAAGTCGTAAAAGCTGGCACGAAAGAACCAGAAACATATGCTCTCGGATCTGGCATCTATGAAGTCGATGCTGAGGGGATACGAATTATCGCTGATATGGTAGCCAAAGATTCTGAAATAAATCATGAAGACATCCAAAAGAAAAAGGAAGAAGCAAAACAGTTTATGACACAAGCGCAAAAAGACTGACTACACAATACAGCAGAATACCTCGCCGCAGAAGAAAACTATCTCAAACAGACCGCTCTCGAACAACTCGCAAAGAAAAATTAAACAATTCCCCCATCTCCGTCATCCTCGTGCAAATGAATTCATTTGCGAAGCAAGGAATGAGTGCGACACGGGGATCCATATAATCCAAGGAGTCCTTTTACCTGGATCCTGAAACAAGTTCAGGATGACGGAGAATTAAATTTTTCTTGCCAAAAACCAAAAAACCATACAATCCTCTCGTATGAGTAAAGACTATTATTCCGTCCTCTGAATCGAACGAAATGCCTCCGCTGAAGATATAAAAAAAGCGTATCGAAAAAAAGCAATGGATCACCACCCAGATAGACATGGTGGCGATGCTGAGAAAGAACAAGAATTCAAAACAATCAATGAAGCGTATGCTGTTCTCTCGGATTCCAGCAAAAAAACTCGTTATGACCAATTTGGCTCTGCTGATGGAGGTGGATGATTTGGTGGAATGGGTGGATTTGATTTTGGCGATATCAATGTTGAGGATATTTTTTCATCCGTTTTTGGAAATATGGGATGATTTGGTCGTCAGCAACAAACCAGAAGGGATGAAAGTGGGGAGGATATACAATATGACCTAAAAATCACATTTGCTGAGAGTTTTTCTGGAATAAAAAAAGATATTTCTTTCGATCGTATGACCAATTGTGAAACCTGTGATGGTCACGGAACAAAAGACGGAAAAGAGCCAAAAACCTGTACTCAGTGCCGATGATCTGGTTATGTAACAAAAGCAACTAGAAGCATCTTTGGTATGATGCAACAAACAGTTATTTGTGTGGAATGTCATGGGGAATGAAGTATTATCGAGCATCCATGCTCAGAATGCCACGGAAAACGTCGTATCAAGAAAAAAGTATCACAAATAGTCGAGATACCAGCTGGTATCGATGATGGTATGACTATTCGAATGAACAATGAGGGGCACGCAGGAAAACATAATAATGGTGATCTCTATATAGTTTGTCATGTCGAACAGTCACAAGATGGTCTCTTGCGACGGGGCAATGATCTCCATAGTACTGTGAAAATAAGCCCAGCAGAAGCGGTTTTATGAGTCAATAAAAAGGTCCGCTTCCCTCTTCTCGGAGAACGAGAAATCAGAATAGCGGCTGGTACCCAGCATGGGAAAAAAATACAACTCACGAGCGAATGAATGCCTATAATTGGAAAAAAATGACATGGAGATCTCATTATCACTCTCGTAATACTCATTCCCGAAAAAATCTCAAAAGCTGAAAAAATCCTCTACGAAAGCATCAAAAAAGCAGAAAAGTAAGAATCTCTTGAAATTTGAAAAAAATACGTGTATACTGTGAGCATAATGCACAATATTCTCTCAACATTTTTTCAAAAAAAGAAACAATCCTGGTACCATATCCTCTCTGCCAGTCTGATTATCATCTATTGGTGGGGATTGTGGAATATTCTCGACTTTCTCTTTCTTGGCGCAGAATTATCTCTCCATAAACTCGTCACACTCATTACCATTGATCTTATCAGTATTACCGCATTGATATTCCTCGATTTCGACCTCTCTGAATTATAGTGATTTTATTTGTATTTCAGAAAAAAGTATGCTAAAATGCTTGTATGGAATACACTCAAACAAGTATTTGACACAAAGAAGGTGTCCTGATCATTACAGGGATTGGAATTTTAGATGACAAGACGTCTCCTCCTATTTTTGCTGAGATTTTAAAATACACCCATGAAGCCCCTCAAATTGTCATTTGTGACCTCACAAAGACAGAGTGAGTGAAAACTGCTTTTTTGAATGGACTACTCGTGGTGCAAAAATATTTGGAAAAATCTGGCTGAGATATCGTGATTGTACGAGGAGACGCAGGCGACGTATTAGAAATAACTGGTATTTCCAAAAAAGTACAAACATTTGATACGCTCGAAAATGCGCTTTCATATTGTAGAAAACACTTTCCGCATGTCATCGATTTCGTGTTGACACAAAAAAACAAAAATGATATCTCTACTGTCTTGGCAGACGTAAAAAGTGAAGAAAAGTGGTCGTTTTTTATGGATGAAGCAAAAACAATACCAAATGTCAATAAAATACTTGAGTATTCTATTGTGACAAATGCTTCTGACATCCACCTACACACAGGAAAGCATATTACCTATCGAGTCGAGGGTATTCTCATACCACTCACCGAAGAACCAGTGTTGACAGAAAAACATATCGACGATATCAAAAATGTATTTTTAAGTGTTCACCCAAAAATAAAGAATGATCTGGAAACTCAACATGATGCGGATTTTTGATACATTTCGGAAAAAAACCAGGTTTCATTTCGTGTGAATGGTTTTTGGTCACTTGGAAAACTGGGTTTTTCTCTCAGAAGAATCGAAAAAAAGGCAAAAAACTGTGAAGATCTATGACTGCCGAAAAGTATCGAAAAATTTATACATGCTAAGCAATGACTTGTACTGATTACAGGTCCCACTGGATCAGGTAAATCAACAACACTTGTCGCCATGCTTGAGGAAATAAATAATTTACGTTGAGATAATATTATCACCATCGAAGACCCCATAGAATTTATCTTTACGGATAAAAAATCAAACTTCTCTCAGAGAGAAGTGGGGAGAGATACCCATTCATTTTCTACAGCTATCCGAGCTGCTATGCGAGAAGATCCGGATATTGTCGTCATAGGAGAAATGCGCGATGCAGAAACAGTAGAGTCAGCTCTCAACCTGGCAGAAACTGGTCATCTCGTATTTTCCACGCTCCACACATCATGAAGTGTACAGACTATTAGTCGTATTATACAATTTTTTACTGCAGAACAGCAAAGGCAGATATACTGACGTCTCGCGGATAGTCTTCTCGGAGTCCTCTCTCAACGTCTCCTGATGCGAAGAGATGGAACAAGAAAACGTATCGCAATATTTGAATTGATGCTCCTGAATCCAGGTATAAAAAATCTCATACGATCCGGAGATATGTGACAAATGACCAATGCTATCGAAAATGGTCGTGCAGAAGGTATGATACCTATGTACCTCCATGCACAAGAATTAGAGAAAAGGGGCATTATTCAAAAAGAAGATTATGAATGATTTTTTACCAACCAAGATATCTAAAACATTTTTATGATATTGATGAAAAATACATATCCCTACCTTCTCACTAAAACAGCCCTGATCGTCTGAAGTATATGCCTTGGAACAGTGTATGCTGCGGGCATCGTAAGCCCTGATCGTGGTACTATCCAAAATATCATCAATATCGGGGAATGATGAGGAAACTTCTTTGATACAGCGAGGAATATATTGTGGTATTTACTCGATTTTGCGAGACTGGTACTCAACTGAGTCGCACTCATTGCTATGCTCTATGTCGGTTTTTTGTGGATCACGAGTATGGGTGATGAAGAAAAAACATCAGATGGAAAAAATAGAATTATGCTCGTGTTTCTCGGACTATTTATCATCAATATCCCAGACGTTATTTACCAAATTATTACAGGAAGTGACTATAGAACATCTGGATTTTATAATAAAATAACGTGAGTATGAGACAGTCTCGGCCAGGGAGGAATTGCAACAAGCATATCGGAAAATGCTGTTGAAAGATGCAATTTTTTCTTCTGCCCACAAAATTTCTTTGGATCTGGAAGTAGCACATCGGTAATTCAGTTTTTGGAAATGACGATGCTCGTCATAGCCGTCATTATGTTTACATGGGGATGATTTATGATGTTCTTTTGATCTGGAAATGAAGAAACAAACGACAGAGCAAAACATCGCCTTTGATATGGTATTATAGTACTATTGGTTACAGGATTTATAGAAATGATCTATCGAGCTGTATTTTTTCAATCAAATCTCACCTGAACGGCAAACGGAATAATAGGTGTCCTCATAACATGAGCGAAGTTCTTTCTCTACTTTGCTGGACCTATCGCAATTATCTATATAATCATAGGTGGATACTATTATATCACCTCTGGTGGTAACGAAGAGCGGACAGACAAAGGAAAAAAGATACTGATGTATACTGCCTTTGCGACTATTATGCTCATTCTGGGATACACATTTTTGATAGAGATTATTGGTCTCAATATCTTTTAAAGAAAATTAAATTCATATGAAAAAAACTCTTCTCCTCATAACACTCATCGGAACGAGCAGCATCTTTTGATTTGCACAAGATAGTAATTATGATGGAGTCAATCAATACGTCGGTATGCCCTCAGAGATTTGTACCATCACCAGTGAGCCATGTGGGCTCTCCAGTAAATGAGGTCTCATCGGAGGCACCTCTGGACAGATGTCACGATATAGATGTTGTGTGCAATCAAAAACTGGTTTCGTAGAATTTGTAGCCGATATTTACAAATACATCTTTTTTATCAGTCTGATTCTCTGAGTACTTTTCTTGGTCATTTTCGGTGTCGGATACTCTATCTCTGGTGTGAGTACCGAGGAGATAAAGACTATGGCAAAAGAAAAAATCATTGCTATCATTATAGGACTTGTTGCTTTGACTCTGATACCGTGGATTCTCAAAACAGTAGTTCCATTTTTCTTCGTATAAAGTGTTTTTTTATAAAAAAATCCCCTCATGTCTGAGAGGATTTTTTAGAGTTATTTGATACATTTTATACTGATGTCTTTTTCTTATAGGACAGAGCAGTGCCGAGAGTCAGTGCCATCAAAAGGAATACAAAAGCAGGCGCCCCTGTTTGAGGCAGCTTATCGATGGGGACTGGGGTCTTTATATCTTCTTCGATTTCGAGCGGAAGAAGAGCGATGTTGTCAGATGACGTCTCAGGGGCAGTTGGCGCTATAACTGCGACATCTTTTTTGAGATCAGCGAGTGCCACATCTGATGCTGATGTCTCTGCTGCAGATGTATCTACTGTCTGGGCTTCTTCTAGCGTTTCTGTGACTGGAGGAGCAACTGCCACAGTTGTGACTGTTGGAGCTTCTATCACCGGAGCAACAACAGGTGATACTGGAGCTTGTTCTGCTGCAGCGAATGTAATAGTTGTTTTTTTACTAGCATCAAGAGGAAGTGTTTCCCCAGCAGTATTCGTGACTTTTTTGAGGACTACATCATGAGAAACTCCTAATTCCAGCTTACCTCTGAGAGTAATATCAATAATTCGGAGATCTTGTACAGAAGATTGCATGTCTGCTTGTTCACGGACATTTTTTGTTTCTGTATTCATGATCTCTATCTGCGTCTGTGCTATATCGACAGGGCGAGAAAAAGAGAGTTGAATATGTTGGTCATCGATGACTTTTGCTTCTTTGAGACCAAAAACTGGTATATTGAGTGTGCTCGCATGCAGAGGTATAGTCTTTCCTACTTCCACATCTTGTGCATCATATCATCGTACGATGAAATAGTATTCTGCTCATTCGAGCATTTTCGTGATTTCAATGCGAGTCTTATCCGTAGTTGGTGACTCGAGCATAGGATCAGGTGCTTTTGGATTGACAAGAGTTGCTTCATCATAAAATACTTTATACTGTGCCGCTCACTCAATAGGTGACCATTCCAAGACCATAGCATCACCACGAATTTCTGTTGCTCTGAGAATAATCTGAGAAGGTTCAACTGCAAAAGTAGCGAAAACTATTGCAAGAAATGAAAGAATGAATATCCTGTACATAGGAAAGAAGTTAATATATCCTTACTCTACCCCATTCATGATAGACAATCAATTTAAAAATATCAAAAATGCTGGTTTTACTCTTGTCGAAATGATGGTAGTCATTCTAATAATTGGTATGCTTTTCGCGCTCGGAAGCTGGTGAGGTCTCTTTTCCCGGAGAGAAAATGCACGAATAGAAGAACTCGCTGTCAATCTCATAGGCCTCATCGACCAAGAAAAAACAAATACTCTCCTCGGAAAAACTGAGTGAGGAGAAATAGTAAGAAAGAGAAAAATTGAAATAAGCTTTGGCAATAACACTATAAATTATATAGCAAAGGCGGACTTGGCAAAAGATGATGAAGGAAGTTACAATATAACCTCCTACACAAAATCCTGGCCCCTTGTAGGATTAGGACTAAATGTATTTCCTTGCCCGTATGCGCCATCTCTCGGATCCACACTCACCATCGAATTTACTTGAGATACTATGCAAATTTTAGAACCAACTACCTTAGGTGGTGCCACGCCGCACCTTATCCTCCAAATCGGTCGTAATCTTGTCTACCGAGAAATCCATATTGATAGAAGAACGGGGATGACCTTTGAAAGAGCTGGACCTACTCCTATTCCTGCTTGCAACTAAAGAATTTTACTCTCTTTATTTTTTTCTCTGTATGAAGTTTATTCTTCTGATAGCCGGACTTATCCTCTCTACGTGGGTCTCGGTGACCATCTATACTCCTGTGAGCCAATTTGTGACAGGTATCAAAGAAGTCTATATTAGTAGCCAAATAGCGGTCAAAAAAACAGGAAATACTCTCGATGCTATCACCAATACAACGGCCTACCAGGAAATCGCAAAAATGTTTGGAATAGAAAAAGCAAAAGAAGCAGTCACTACCCCTACAAAAGGCGATAAAGATATTGTGACAAAGTTTTTTGATCACAACATTGCACTCTGGATCTCTGTTCTTTGTGGTTTTTTGACACTCAGTGTTTATTTCAATATCATCACCTTTCTTGCCTTTTTCTTCAAGCCAGTTACTTTTTTGATGAAGAAATAAACTCATCGTCATTCCTGTTTTTGCGTCCGTCATTCCTGCGAAAAGATTCCTTATTCTTTTTAATCCGACACCACAATTTTAAGCCCTATTGTTTTCCTTCTTGCTCCTCAGAAAATGAGAGCTTGAGAGGAAATACTGTTTGAGCGTCGTGAATAAGAGAAGAGTGAGACGGACTGGAGAGCGAGTTTATTTCCTTTCAATGGTTTTGGGTACTTTTGCCACCAAAAGTACCAGAATGACGCCAGGAATTGGAATTACATTACGTATTATCTCTCCCGAGATATTCATACGTCCTACTATCCACACGCACTCTTTCGCCTTGACCGATAAAGAGTGGCACTTTGAGCTGGAGTCCAGTATTGGTCGTAGCAGGTTTGAGATTATTGGATGCAGAATTACCTTTTTCTCCTGGTGGAGTATCTACGATTTCCAGTGTCACAGAAGGATCAATCTGTACATTGATAGGGTTGCCATCCCAGAACATCACCGTCGTTTTATTTCCATCGACAAGAAAATATTTTTTATCCCCGATCACATCAGCATTGATAAAATAACTCTCATAGTTTTGTATATCCATAAAATGATATGCCGCACCATCAAAATACTGATAGTCCGCATCTCGCATTTGTATATCAGCAGCTTCGACCTTATCCACCGCATGAAATGTCATAGGAATCGTCTTACCTGTGAGAAGATTGATAATCATACATTTTTCCATACCCTTTCCCATTGCGACCTTGAGATGCTCTGATTTGATCACTTCATAGGGTTGTCCATCCACGAGAATACGCTTCCCGACCTTTACATCGTCCATACTTGCCATAAAAATACAGTAAAAAATTAAATAAGTGCCTTGATAATAAAGGAAAATCACAAAATGCAAGTCTGAAAAACTCTTTTAGACTTTATTCAGCTACATATCCAAACTTTTTCTTCCCCACTTGAATCAGCTTTTTATCCACAGAAACAACGATTGTCGTTTTTACATCAGAGATAACGACTTCGTCCACCTTGACGCCTCCACCTATAATAGCATTTCGTGCTTCTGTCGAGTTCCCTACCATACCTATTTCACGAATAAGGGTCACCAGAGGAATTTCTCCAGTTTTGTAATGATACATCAGGATATCTGTATCTTGTGGACGAGATCATCCTGCAATCGTCGCTTCGAAATATTCCTCTGCATGATCAACTAAATCAGCCGAGTGGTAGAGTCCTACAATCTCTCGAGCGAGTTTCTTCTTGATAGTCCGTGGATGTTCACCTTGTGAAAGTTGTTTCTTGATATTCTCAATATCTGCCATATCGGTCATAGTACAGCTCTCAAAATACGGAATAATCTGCTCATCGGGTATTTCCATAATCTTTACAAACATATCATTGGCTGTCATATCGAGCGGGATGAAGTTCCCTTTCGTCTTACTCATCTTCTGACCATCAGTTCACATAATGAGATTCATCGTGATAATATCTTGTTTTTCTTGTCAAAACGCTTCCTGGAGAGTACGACCAGCAAGCAGATTGAAGTATTGGTCATTGCCTCCAATTTCAACATCTGCATGAAGAAGAACGCTGTCATATCCTTGCATCAATGGATATAAGAACTCCTGTAAGCTAATGCGTTCTCCTGCTTTATATCGTTTTGAGAAATTATCGCGGTCAAGCATTTCAGCGACTGAAAAATGCTTTGCCAGCTCCCCTACTCCACAAAAATTCACCTTATCGAGTCATTCGCTATTATAGTATACTTCGACATCTTTGAGGTCGAGAATTTTCCCATACAGAGAAAGATATCTTTCTGCATTTTTTCGTGTTTCTTCACGGCTCAACATCGGTCGTTCGGCATTTTTGTCTGATGTATCGCCGACCTGAGCTGTCGCGTCACCGATAAGGACAATGATTTGGTGACCGAGTTTTTGGAACTCACGAAGCTTGAGAATAGTCACAGCATGGCCAAGGTGTACGATGGGTGCCGTGGGATCAATACCGAGTTTGATGCGGAGTTTTTTCCCGCTTTCAAGACGCTTAATCAGATTTTTTTCATCGATAACACGAGAAACTCACTTTGTGAGGAGATTTTTAAATGGAGACATAGGAGAAGTATAGAGATTTTTTCTGAGTTTCAAACTGGAGAACTCGGAGAATCTTTTACTACACCACTCTAGCAAATTTTGAAAAGAGTAAATAATGATCATATGTCTTGTTTATGAGATTTTTAGAATAGCATAATGATGCTTTATTTTTTATCTTCTTTTATGGAACCAAGTATTTTTAACGCTTTCTCAATTATCGGGATAATGATCGGAGGAGGGCTGCTCTTCATCGGCGGAATAGCTATGTATATTTCGATGTGTTATGGCCTTCATCTCTTGGTAAAAAAGTATGAGCCAACACTTCATCCTGCATGGTCATGGATACCAGTAGCAAACGTCTACCCTCTCGTAAAGATTTCCGAGCAACCGCTCTGGATGATTGCTGTACTACTCCTTGGATCATTTGTGCCAGTTATAGGAGGTATAGTAGTGCTCATAGGGCTTATTTTTGTTTATAATGGTCTCTCAAAAAGAACTAAAAGAGGAACTGGGACTACCCTACTTCTCATATTCTTCTCTGCTATTATGATTCCATGGCTTGGATTGACCGTCAATGGTCGTAAAACCACCCTTGCATGGGTACTAGGCATTATCGCTATCGTGGCTATGGGTATCGGAGGTATAGCTATGACGGCTGGGACTGTGGCTCAGGTCGCAAATCCAGACAATTCTCAATTCATCGATGATGTAAAAGGAGCAGTGAAAGAAACTGTGAATAATCCAGAATTTCAAAAAATAATGCAGGAATCACAACAATAATCTTCGTTTTTATATTCTTTTTCTCTCATGTACAAATCTACTACACTCAAAAAATCATCAAAAAAGATTGGTGACACTCTTATCCCCACAGTTATCGATAAAACACCAAGTGGCGAGCGCGTCTATGATATCTACTCACGACTCCTCGAGGATCGCGTTATCTTCCTCGGTGAAGCTATCGATTCTCACGTAGCCAATACTGTTATCGCACAGCTCCTCTTCCTCGAAAAGCAGGATTCAAAAGCGCCCATCACGATGTATATCAATACTCCAGGAGGACATGTCACCGCTGGTCTCGCTATCTACGATACGATACAATATATCAAGCCTGATGTTATCACGGTCGCCATCGGTATGGCAGCCAGCATGGGGTCTATCATCCTCGCTGGAGGTGCAAAAGGAAAGCGATATTCCCTCCCTCATTCTGAGATTATGATTCATCAGCCACTTGGTGGTGCAGAGTGACAAGCAACAGAGATCAAGATTGCAGCCGAGCATATCCTGAAAACTGGAGGCATACTCTACCGAATCCTCTCAAAACACACTGGTCAACCCATAGAGCAAGTCGAGAAAGACTGTGATCGTGATAACTTTATGGATGCAAAACAGGCACTCAAATACGGTCTTATCGATAAAATCATCAATAACGAGGCATAATATCAAAAAAATATAATTTAATCCAGTGAGCAATCACTGGATTTTTTTATGATAAAACAAAAGTCCTAATTTTTTCTCTCTTCTCTTTTATTTTTTCTCTATCGAAAAGTTTGCATTACAGGAAAAGGTAGAGTAAGATAAATATGTCATTTTATTTCTAATATATTTATATGGCAGAAACCCCTTCAGAACCAAAAATATCTACTAAAGACATTCTAAAAGATGAAAGTAAAAGAAAAGAAGCCCTTGTAGCAATGCGAAAATCAATAACAAGTGACATAAAAGAACTCGATCCTCAAAAAAGAGCCGAGGCTATCAGAAATCTTGACAGTGATAGAAAAATGAAATTGTCACAGGAGTGGATGAAGAAGGCATGATTTACGGAAGATATGATACAAAAAGCGTATGCAAAATTACGACTTAAGAAAGATTCAAAACCTGATGAAATAATAAATGCAGTAAGCAAATATCAAGAAGATAATAAATTAGCCACCCCAGGGAAATGAGATGGGATTCTCTGATGGAAAACACTTGAATCACTCGATATAGCAATGTCTGCTGATGACTCTAAAATAGATGTTAAAGGGAATGAGAAAAATACACCCCCAACAAAATTAGATGCCTGAAATGCTTTTCGAACATGAACACCAGGAAAATATTTAGATGAAAATGGTAAACCTTTTGAAATTCAAAAAGGTAAGGACGAAAAAACGCTAGCATTAAGAAATAACGTTACCACCAATCATACTGAACAATATGATCCATTAAATAATATTTGGAAACCTTATGCTCCTGAAGTAGAAAGTGTAGCAAAATGAAAAACAGATAATACAAAAGAGGAAATACGAAAATTAGATGTATGAAATGCTTTACTTACATGAACTCCTGGGAAGTTCATAGATGCAGAAGGTAAACCTTTTGAAATTAAAAAAGATAAATATGGGGGAATTTTAGCATTACGAAATACCAATAACAAAAATACACCTGAGCAATATGACATTGTAGATCATATTTGGGAACCATATACGGATGAACAAGCATAATAATCTCGTTTTGTAGAAATTTATTAACTTAGAGATAGCAATAAACCCACCTTTCGGTGGGCTTATTTTTAACTAAACAGGATAGATCCGCGCCTAGGCGGATGACGGAGAAAAGGGTTTACTTCAAAAATCGATCAATAACAGCTCGGTACTCGAGGCGGTTTTTTACATCATTGAAATGTTCAGTTCCTGGCTTTGCGAGCTCGAGGACACGGGTCTCAAAATCAGCATTGTGAGCGTACCGAGCAAATACCTTTCGGATTTCAGCCACGACAACATCGTCAGCAATCTCAGGAGCATAGTGTTTCTTGAGAGCTTCCATGATGAGCATTGCCTGGACACGCTTGAGAGCAACTGGTTCGATATGTTCTTTTTTAAATACATCTTCTGAGGTTTTTAAATGCTCTAAATACGTCTTCACATCCATCCCCTGTTTCTCTATCTCACGATTATGGTGAATCCAGAGATTTTCGACTTCTCGCTCGACCATTTTTGGGCCTACTGCGACGGGATTGATAGCAATAAGTTCTTGTGTGAGTTTTTCTTCTGCTTCAGTTCGTGCCTTTTCAGCTCTATCAGTCAGCATCGCTTCACGATATTCTGTCTTAAAATCTGAGAATGAGAGCTTTTTGCCCCATACTCGCTCGATAAGTTCTTCATTCCATTCTGGTGTATGCGGATATTGGACAGAGAGAATTGTGGTCACAAAGAATGCACTCTTTCCAGCAAAATCTTCGCTGTGGTAGTCCTTTGGAAAATTCACCTCAAATTCTACCACATCACCTTCTTTTGCACCCACAAGTGCCTCTTCGAAGCCAGGAATCATCATTTTCGCTCCGATAGTGATCTCAAAATCATTGAGTTTCATACGATCATCAGTTGTTCCACCTTTTTTATCATATCCGACAGCATTTACCATCACTTTATCACCCATTTGAATCGCAAGGTCAGTCTCAGAGACTTCTCCATTTTCATCATGTGTATGCCCATGGTGTGCCCCACGAGGATGATAGTGCGTACTTCGTGCGATGATTTCATCGAGTTCCTTTTGCAATTCTTCATCAGGAACAGCGACAGGAGCTACCTCTATTTTGATTTTTTCTATTTTTTTGATATCGAGCTCCACTTCTGGAGCGACTTCGACAGTCAGGACGACATCGAGCGGAGAAAAAGACGTCATATCCTTGATTTCTCCCATATCAACTGGGGTAATTTCGAGCTTTTTCAGTGCTTTCGGATAGAGCACTCGCAGAGCTTGATTGAGTGCTTCTTGCATCAATCGCTCATCCCCTACTTCTCGTGCTACGACGTCAAAAGGCACTTCGTCTCCTTTGCGGAAACCAGCGAATTGTCTCTCTGATGAGATGGCTTGCACAGCTTCTTTTTTATACTTTTCCATCTCTGCACCACTTTCCTTGATAGTGATCTCAAAAATATTTGGACCCACTTTTTTACTTGTTGCCTGCATACTTAAAATAAATAAGAAATAGTGCAGGGATTATAAGAAAAAATAGGAAATTGCAACGCACAAAAAACCCTCTCAGCAAGAGAGAGCTCTTATCGGAATATGTTTCTTATGTGTTTGGAGGATAAGAGAGATGTGTGCCTATAGGCCTTGTTGGCATAGCAAGAGTACCAACTAATCTTCTAGATTTAGTAACGATATCATGAACGGTTTGGTATGGACATAGTCAATTGGTCGATCGTCGTGATAAAAGATGCTGCTCTGAGGTAAGATGCTGTGGTGGCAAGTTCCTAGAAGATGACCTATCTCTTCACCATGGGAGACAATGAGAAGGTGGTATTTCAGGGCTATCTACAAATCACATTGGCATAAAAATAATTATTAAGTTTATATATTTATTATCTATTTGGTGGGATTTATGTCCTTAACAAAATCAAACTTAGTATTTTCTGGGGTACTTTCATAATGCCACATAGTCACTCAAGTAACCTGACCGCCATCTTCTTCAACATGTAAAATAGTAAACTTATTGTCTCCAGCATCTTCATGATATATTTCGTCACCAGTAACTAATCCTGAGAAATCTGCTTCCTCTAATAGCTTAGCGCCATTGAGTATAAACTTGCCTCTCAATGCATCGCCAGTATATGTCTTTGTGGTGAGAAAAATCAATTCACCTTCTCAAGGATTATCGCCAGGATTATATTGCATCAATTCGCGTGTTGTACCACTCGGTGAACGCAGTACTTTTCCAATAGGCATCGAAACAGGGTGTTCAATCCCGTCTACCATGATCTGAGCCACTGTATTAGCATGTGTAGTCTGAATTGGTAATAGAAGATCTCTGCCTGGAGATGGAAGAGGAGTGGATTTTGATGATGCAAAAGTAGAAAGAGGTGTTCATACTCCGACAGTTCTAGGGGTAAGGGCAACAGGTTTTCGAGGAAGAGTAGCTCATGCTGTGTGTGATACTCCACGATCTGGAGCAGAAGGAAGTAGGGGCATAAAAGAAATTAAGAAATACTATAAATACAGTATTGCCCAATTTTTTATTTGTCAACAAATACTTTTGATTGATAATTTCAAAAAAGAACAAAGGAGGAAAGAGATAAGAGAAACAACGTCAATAATGCCTTTCAAACACCAGTAGAAGATGGCTCTGGCATTACGCCACCTCCAGTATCGAGGGTGGCATCTTTGAGATCGATAGTATATTTGGAGGATGTGGACGACGCTTTTTTGGGAGCTTTTGGAATTGCTCGATGCTGAACTCTAAAAACAGACTCAACCTTCTCCCCTGTTATTTCATCCGTTATTTTTAGGGTCGCAGTAGAGTCACCATATGCCAGCTTCAGTGCTGGAGGATTTTTTTCGATAGAGACAGTGCCGTCTGGCAGTGTCCATTCATAACGGATATCTTTTTTACGATTGACTTCAGCGGTCAGATTGACTGAGCACGAGCCACGGCTCAGACAATGAAAGATGCCGTCCTCCCCCATCCAACGATTTTTGGTTCATTGAGTACCCTGTAAAACAATTGCTCCAGTAAGAAGAGCGAGAAAATGATCAGAGAGATTTTCGAGAATAATATTCTTTTCTATCCTTACAATACCATCTTCTGGGGCATCAGTAGATAGAGGTTCGTGGTTCTGGAAAATAGCTTCTGCACGATATTCTCAGAGGATTTTTGGATACCATTGTAGTGTGTATTCCCCGGAACTATCAGTCATTATATCAGCCGAATATACTAAAATATCTCCGAGGAAAAAGGATATTTTGACTGGAAAGTCTCACCATGTCCGACCACTCACTGAGAGAGCTCCTGAAGTATTTACACGGACGGAAAGTGTGCTCATTTTCTCAGTGATAACAGCCCATGAGAGAATATCTTCGCACGTACCCTCTTCTTTGCATTTAAGTTTTTCGAGTTCAAGGAGTTCCTTTTGGAGTCTGAGATATTCTTCTTCTTGTTCTTTTTTGAGTTGTTCAGCTTCTTCTGCGCTGATTTCGTTTAGAGCTTTCACGACTTCTGGATCTGACCAGATCCCTATTTTTGCCTTTTTGGCGATACTTTCCAATGCATTGAATTCGTCATAATGCATAAATTCAAATCGTCGCTCCATACGACCATATCACTCAGAAATAAGCCGAGAATTAAACATCGTACAGCGAGCCACGTCAAAACCATTATCACATTCCCAGATATATGCCAGCGTTCGACTATACTTATCGAGAAGCTCATGATCAAAAGTCATCCAAACAGTTTTTCCATTCAATGTTTTCTTTGTAAAATCAGAGGCCTCTTTCCCAAATTTCTCCACCGCTTTCCGTGGATGAACCGTCTCTGGCGTATCGACTCCGAGAAGACGAACTCGTGTCTTTTTATTATGAAGCATTACATCCACAGTATCTCCATCCACTACATCGACTACATGTACTTGGACTGGTGCTCTATCCAGCATATCTCGACGGAGAATATAACCGCTTGGTACTTCAAAATCCCATGAAAATGTATCTACCAACACCTCTCCACATCGTAGCTCAAGAGTTTCTTTCATATTTCAGATACTCAGTCCAGTCACTATTTGACGAAATCTGATAGTCTTCCCAGCACCAATCGTCTCAGAAAGTGCAAATTTTTTGCTCTCATCAGAAAGTGTACACGTGTCGAGATTCCACGTTTCAGAAGAGATGTTACGAAGCTCTATCCATTCCACAGTATCAGTATGGGGAGGATTTGGAAGCACAGCAGATATCTGAATCTTTCCTACCATTTCTGCACAATTCAGACAAATTTTTTCTGGTAAAATATCAAATTTTTTCACGATCTGTATCTCATAATATGCTTCGGAGGATGTGCCAATATCACTTGTTACAACCAGTCGAACTATATATTTTCATAAGGTATATTTCTGAGCACTCGGATTTTCTTTATCTGAAGTGATCTGATTTCAGAAATCCCAAAAATATCGTTTTGCATTGATACTTTTTTCGCCTGTAAAATTCAGCGAGCACGTTTCATCATTGCCAATTTCACATATGACTCATCCAGATATAAGACGCTTATTATTTCCCACCACCCCCTGAATATCTATCTGAGCTTTGGGTGAAGAGGAGGTAACTGGAGTTGTTTCGTGGTAAACATAAAAATTCAGAATGACCTGATTGACTGGGTTATTTGGATCAGATACTGTCAGTTTTATGGTAGTATCAAAAGGAAATTTCACATATCATGGATTGCATTTGAGATTCGTATCTGTGGTTTCAAAGACTCCAGTTCAAAAATCCCACTGACATACAGCATTTGCTGGCGCTTCAGCGAGAAAATTCGCTTGACACGTATCACTACGACATCGTCCATCAGGATCCAAACCGCTTTGAATGGCTATTTTTGAAGTACTGAGATCGAGGAATGACACCCCTCCACTTCCTCCACCAGAAGAACCTCAGGATGGGGCAGGATGTTTTAGAAGTATTTGCCGAGTCGAGAGAAGGAGACTATCAGATTTTTGAAGGATTTTTATCGTGAGAATATGTTCACCAAAGGGAACAATAGAAGTATTTGGATTGCAAACATCTGTCGTGGGCTCAAGAGGAAAGTCAGAAACGATTTCACACGTCAGTCGTGTAGAAGCAATGTCGTCTAAAAGCGGTGTAACCAGAAGATTCATTTTGCATTCTGGTTGAGCTGGGTCACAGGTATATTCAGGAAGTGAAGTATCTTCTTTGAGAATGAGATACGTCGGGCTCTGCCATGCAACTATGGTCGTCACTCGCGATGGATCAATCGACGTATCAATGAGTGGATTTTTGAGAAGAATTTCGCGTGTTTGCAGAAGGGTACCGTCAGATACCTGAAGAATTTTAATCGTGAGAATATGATCTCCAGTGGGAATAAGAGAGGTATTTGGATTGCATGGATCAGAAACACTCGGGATAATCTCAAAATCAGCCGTAATAGCACAGGTTAATTTTGAAGAAGTAAGCCCATCAAGAGTCGGAGTAATGAGAAGATTCATTTTGCACTCTGTCTGCTCTGGATCGCAGGTGTATTCTGCCGACGATGTATCATCCTGCAAAAGTAAATGCGTCGTCTGTTGCCATTCAAGAGTAGATGCGACACGAAGGGGATCAATCGACGTATCAATGAGTGGATTTTTGAGAAGAATTTCGCGTGTTTGAAGAAGAGTATTGTCAGATACCTGAAGAATTTTAATCGTGAGTATATGATCTCCAGTGGGAATAATGGATGTATTTGGATTGCATGGATCATCCGTGGAAATAAGAGGAAAATCTGCTACAATTTCACAAGTGAGTCATGAAGAAGTGATTCAATCAAGAAATGGAGTAACAAGAAGATTCATTTTACACTCCGTCTGCTCTGGATCGCAGGTGTATTCAGAAAGCGATACATCCTCCTTGAGGAGAAGATGAGTCGTCTGTTGCCACTCGAAAACAAGAGTTACTCGAGTCGGATCTATCGTAGTATCCACAGGTGGATTTTTGAGAAGGATTTCTCGGGTTACAAGAAGAGCATTATCGGATTTCTGAAGAATTTGAATCGTGATATGGTGATCTCCTACAGGAACAACGGATGTATTTGGGTTACAGGGTTCAGCGCCCGCGATAAGATCAAAGTCAGCTGTAATCACGCAGATTAATTGTGAAGAAGAAATTCAATCCACAAGTGGAGTCACAAGGATATTCATCCTACATTCAGTTTTAGTGGGGTCACAGGTATACTCTGAAAGTGTCATGTCGATGATATCTCAGAGAAGATCTGTTGGCGACTGTCACTTTATAACCATTGAATATACCGGAACCAGAGGGGGCTCCACAAATTCTACAGGAGTTCCAGAAAGCACTTCCTCCTGCACTGACTCTCATTGAGGTAAATCAAGGAGTCATTCTGATAATCCTAAAGTATCACTTAAGACATAACCAAGTGTTACAAGACCAATAACAACAACGAGGACTCGTCACCATATATGTCTCGGTACCCAGGCAATGAACATAGAAGAAATTACTTCTTAAAGAGTACCTTGATATTATACTATCCAGCCAAGCGCATAGAGCGCTCCTACCACGATAAAGATAATCCCGAAGAGCTTGAGAGCAGTAATAGTGCCTCCGATGCCAAAAAATTTCTCTGCCCAGGAAAAAGATCCGACAAACTCGTAGGTCTGGCGAGTGTATTTGAGAATCAAAACCCCGAGACCGATAACCAGTAGACCGATAAGAAAATTCATAAAAAGGATTAAAAACTTTTATAGCCAATACCTCTCACGGTGATGAGCACATCATCCCCCACTTTATGACGAATATTTTTGATATGTGTATCGATAGTCCGATCGTAGAGAAAATTCGCATACCCCATAATCTCATGCATCAGATCATCTCGAGAAACAATCTTACCAGCACGATTGAGGATATAGCTCAGTATCTGAAATTCTGATTTCGTGAGTATCACATTCTTTTTTCATCGGATGACTCTCAGCTCTGATTCTACGAGTCGTAAATCACGATACATCAGACCCTTCGGGGTGTTTTGAGAGGATCCACGACGGAGGATGGCCTTGATACGCATAATAACCTCTTTCGGACTAAATGGCTTACCGATATAATCATCCGCCTCACATTCAAAAGATGTATTGATATTTTCCTGGTCATCTCGTGCTGAGAGCATCAAAATAGGGACATGTGATATTTCACGGATTTCTCGTAAAACTTCCAATCCATCCTTTCCAGGGAGATTGATGTCTAAGATGACGACCTGAGGGGAAAGCTCCTGAAACCGCTGAACTGCCTCATCACCCCGCATACAGACGTGAACATCAAACTCAGAAGCAAGATACAATACCAGAGAATCAACAATTCACTGATCGTCATCTATCAAGAGTACTGATATCTTTGGTTCAGTCATACTCCTCCATTATAGGGATAGAGGGATTATTGCAAGAATGCTTGATATTTAAAAAAATTTTATCGACAGAAAAATATGAATACATTGCCTTCTTGAGAAAGGCGAGAAGTGAGTGAATCTCACTTCGAATAGTAAGATTACTTAAGGGCGGAGGATTGTGAAAAAATACACAAATCCCCCCTACCCCCCTTTATCAAGGGGGCATAATACTACTCCCTCAAAAATGAGAGAGAGCTTGTTAAAAGTTTTCTTGCTGTTCTGAAATGAGAGTCTGAGAGGAAATACTGTCTGAGCGTCATGAATAATAGAAGACAGACGAAAAACTGGAGAGCGAGTTTATTTCCTTTCAGTGGTTTTGGGTACTTTTGCCATCAAAAGTACCCAAAGGTCGCCAGGAATTGAATGGTTTTCTTTTACCAAAGTTTTTTCGTAAAATATTCCACTAAATCCTCGATAGCCACTACCTCTTGTTCCATAGTATCCCGATGACGGATAGTGACAGCATTTTTTTCAAGAGAATTTTCAAAATCTATCGTCACACACCAAGGCGTACCTATCTCATCAAATCGGGCATAGCGCTTCCCTATTGAGCCCGTCTCATCATACCAAGTCATAAAGTTCTTTGAGAGCATCATAAAGACTTCTTCTGCTTTTTCATTGAGTTTTTTCACGAGTGGAAGTACGGCAATCTTGACTGGTGCCACTTCTGGTTTCAATCGCAAAACAATTCGTTCAGCACCTTCCTCATCTTTGACGGTGTCATACGCATCACAGAGTGTCGCGAGGAAGAGACGAGTGAGACCAATCGATGGTTCGATAACATAGGGTACAAACTTCGTATTTTTGACAGGGTCAAAATAGCTCATATCCTGCTTACTTTCCTTCATATGAGCATTGAGGTCAAAATCAGTTCGCGACGCAATCCCCTGAAGCTCAGAAAATCCGATACTTGGAAAATCATATTCGATATCAAACGTCGCATCAGAATAATGAGAAAGCTCATCAGCTTCATGCTGGCGAAATCGAAGATTTTGTTCCTTGATTCCCACAGTTTCCATCAGGAATTTCTTGCAATCTGCTTTCCATTTTTCATGCCACTCAAGCTGTGTGCCTGGCTCACAGAAAAACTCGATTTCCATCTGTTCAAACTCTCGTGTTCTGAAAATAAAGTTTCCTGGAGTAATCTCATTACGAAATGCCTTACCAACCTGTGCCACACCAAATGGCACACGACGACGACAGGTGCGGACAATACTTGGAAAATCAACAAAGATTCCTTGGGCAGTTTCAGGACGGAGATAAACGAGTGCCGAAGAGTCCTCTGTCACACCTTGAGAAGTTTTGAACATCAGGTTAAACTTTCGAATCTCTGTCCACTTAGCTGGAACATCAGGATTATTCGGATTTCGAATATCTTCACCAACCATAAAGTTATATTGCTGTTCTGGTGTCCATGATTCTGGAATAAGATTGTTTACTCCATATTTTTTCTTAATTCCTTCTTCAAATTCATTAGAAACGATTAAGGAATCTTCAGCAACATCCCCTAAGTGCTCATTGGTTCTCTCTTGATCTATAACATGCTCATTTGGCTCACCTTCTTCTCACTTAACAATTTTTATGAGATGATCTCATATATATATATTTCAATGCTCCTTAAAATACATACGAACTTTTTCTTTTTTTAACTCATCAAGTTTCCCCTCTATTAATTTATCCGCACGAAAACGCTCTTTCGTATTTTTATCATCAATCAACGGATCACTAAATCCCCCCACATGCCCTGAAGCTACCCATACTTGTGGATTCATCAAGATAGCTGCATCAAGGAGTACCATATCTGGGCGACGCTGCACAAATTCTCGTATCCAGAGATTCTTGAGGTTTTCCTTGAGGAGAGAACCGAGAGGCCCATAGTCCCATGTATTTGCGAGACCACCATAGATTTCTGAGCCCTGGAATACAAATCCGCGATTTTTCGCGAGGTCGACAATGCGTTTCATAAAAAAATGCGTAGGGGCAGAAAATATTCTGCCCTAAAAGAAAATATTCTTCCCTAAATATAAAATATAATACAAAAAAATGAAAATATTCAATCAATTTGTACAAAAATATTGTGCCCTACGGACCTCCATTCATCTCATCTTCCCTCCAATTTGTCGGATTATAAATGATATATTCACGAATACGATTTAAATCTTCCTCGTCTCGAACCACATATTCATAAAAATTGCGTTGCCATATATCAATTCACGGCATTATTGCTCGGCATCATTTGGTAACACCGATTTTATATCCTCTGATAATGGCGGACAATGATCTCGAAATAACATATTGGAATCAATTTGTTTGGTTGGGCAGATCGGGCAGAAAATATTCTGCCCCTACGATACATATGATACCGTGAATATGATTTGGCATCACGATAAATGCATCTAATTCAACATTTGGATAATGATTGGGTATTTCATGCCAACATTGTTCTGCGATTTTTCAAAATTCTGTTGGATCCAATATGGGGGCACGATATTTTGTGCCTAGGGTTGAAGATATTCAACCCCTACGGATTTCACCAAACAAAGATTCTCGATTCATCGTACACATCGTCACAAAATATGCTCCATTTTGCGAATAGTCATACTTTGGTAAACGAATGGATTGACGGGTTCAGGACATTTATTTCCGATTGATTACAACTTCAGAAGTTTCCATATTTTTGGAGGTGAAAGATTAGGAATATTAAATACTGATTACTTTTTCTTTCAAAAAATATCTTCTCCTGAAAACTATTATAAGCACCATGAGAAGATTTAAAAATAACACATACCAGGAAAACACGGCATCATGAGAGAATATATGAGAGATAGCAATCAGATTTACCATTGCCGCCACCACATCACATCCATAAAAAGGTACGCTCTCTGTATGAGGATAATACCACGTCTTACTAAATGTCGGAATAAATGCTATAAAATCAACCCCAAGTGAAAGAATAAGCACTAAAAATGGATTGCTCGTAATAGACCAAATAACCCCTATTGCAATAACCCCAACTAATACAGAAAAATCTAATCGGCTTGCGCCACCCATTCAGTACTTAAAAGAAAGAATAAAGTAAACACACGATCAGAGGAATTGTACTCCCGCAAGATATACTCCAGCTCACCGTGACTGTAGCAAGAGACTAAAAAACATAATACCAGTTAAGATAAATATCAAAAAACGGGTCATTCTCTGTGGTTTATATTCTCACTTATATATTGACCTAACTCCGATGATAGGAGTAAGAAGGGCTAAAAAAATAGAAATAAGAGTGAGGGTATTCATAGAAATTAAAAAGGGTAGATTAATTATATTTTTGCCAGATTTTTCTCACAACAGGCAATGCCAAAGTAGAAAAGAAATACCCCAATGTCGGTACCAACGCGTGCAGATACCAATTTTCTATTCCGAGAAGCTTCAGATAGAGTCCGATGACGCAATACGTCATCACAAGAATAGCTATTCTCCGAGTTCATGAAGTCTCCCATGACTTATCAGATTCGACACGAGCATTGCGAGATTCAAGAGCAAAAATGCGAGATTCTATATCAGTCATACAAGAAATTTAAAAAACCGATACACAATAAATTACTGCGTATCGGGCCCCGCTCCTTTTTTTGAAAACAAGAATTTATATCTAGAATTACAAGAAAATGAGCGGGGGGTTCCACCCGAATATTATACTTTTGGTGATGTAGTCGCGTCTCCGTGCCACAGGAGATAGAATCATTGTAGCCAGTCTTTTATTATTGCAAGGTCCTTTGAAATCAGTACAATGCCCGTATGTCTCTCTTTTCTCTCGATGTCTCAGCAATACTGGAAAGTCCAGTCGGAACTTTACAAGAATTTCACTTTGAACAAATTCCCCCAGAAGATACCTTCTCTGAAGTAATCTGCCGTGGTGAGCTCGTGATGGATATCAAGCTCATCCACCAATCTTATGGCATCGAGTGCGTCTTTGTAGCACTCAAGACAACGATAGACATCCCCGATGAATCTATTCAATCCGAAAAAGTAACACTTACCAATCAATCTCGAGAATTTCATCTCAAAAAAACTCCAGATGATTCCGACGATATTCAGTATATCGATACCCACAAACTCGCCATCGATCTCACACAAGCAATAGAAGAAGAACTACTGATTGCGGGGCTTTAGTTTATTCTTGAATATATAAAAACACCTTCTCGCAAGAAGATGCTTCAAGGGATATACGAACATTTTATTAAAAAAATCTATCCTGTTTACTTTTTCTTTTATCTTCTTCTTGAGAGCAAAGCTCGAATTGGTGATCTCACGGAGAATCGAACTCCGATTGCGGGAATGAGAATCCCGTGTCCTAACCGTTAGACGATGAGACCATGAGAGTAGTTAGTAATAAGTAATTAGTATTTAGACTCAGTCCAACGACTAACTACCAACGACTAACTACTTCTGCAATTACTCTGATTCGATACCCATAGACCGAGCTGATCCACGGACAATCATTTTCGCTGCTTCCATATCGTTGGCATTGAGGTCAGGCATCTTCTCTTTAGCAATTGCTTCGAGCTGAGCCATGGTCAATTTACCAACTTTTACTTTATGAGGTGTAGCAGAACCACTTTCAAGACCAAGAGCTTTTTTAATAAGGTAAGTCATAGGTGGTTCTCGCATCTCAAATGTAAAACTGCGATCATCATAAATAGTGATAATAGTTGGTAAAATCGTTCCCATACGGTCACGAGTTTTATCATTAAATTGCTTACAAAAGTCAGCAATCTGAATACCGGTTGGTCACAAAGCCGTACCAATTGGTGGGGCTGGTGTCGCAGATCCGGCAGTGATTTGGAGTTTGACGATTCGTGTAATCTCCTTTTTCTTTGCCATAAAATAAATGGTTAATCGTTGAAAGTTCAACGTTGTCTCGAAATGAGACGATTTCTCGTGAGAAGCCCTAAAAAATAATTAGGCACGAGTTATTTGACTATGCTCTGGTACAAAAACGCTCTTCGATAAACTAGAGAGCATTCATCTCGCTAGGTTGTTAAACCATGAGCGAGCAAAGCGAGTCGAATGGTGGGTCCTCCGGGATTCGAACCCGGGACCAGCGGATTAAGAGTCCGATGCTCTACCAACTGAGCTAAGAACCCTCGCCGAAGGATTATAATAAAAAATAACGAAAGGCAAGCTATTTTTTATCAACTATTTTTGCGAAACTCTCTCAAAATTCCTTTACTCCAAATCGCTGAGCATGAGACATAATATTCTCAGCATCATTATATTTACCAGCTTGAATATTCTCATGAAATTCCAAAAATCATTTTTCGAAGCTCTCATCTGTTTCTTCTGGGAAAAATTCTCCTGTTACGCCGTCAATACTCGTCTCAAGAAGTCATCCAGCCGCTTGTCCAAATACTGGTAACCCTGCAGCCATAGCTTCAATAGGCGCCATGCCGGCGTCCTCTTTTTGTGGCATCAAAAATCATCGAGCATTCTTATAGACCTCGACCACCTCTTTATCGCTCAATCTTCCGAGAAACTCTACTGAGGGGCCAGCCAATTCTCTGAGTTCTTCTTCTTGCGCACCAGCACCAATAATCTTTAAAGGAATACGGAGTTTTGAGAGTACACGAATCGGGATGTCTACTCTCTTAAAAGGCGTCAAAGCACTCGTAATAACATAAAAATTCCGTTCCGATACTCGGTACTCGGTACTCGGTACTCGGTACTTCTCTGTGTCAACTGGCGGATAAATAATTATAGAGTCTCTTTTGTAGTATTTTTGAATTCGTGCTTGCACTTCCCTACTATTTGCGATATAGATATCAGGCGATTTGGACGCCTGGAGATCTATTTTTCGGAGAACCGCAAACAGCACTCGAACTAATGGTCAAATACAATATATTTTTACAAAAGAAATAATCCTTCATTTTGTACTTTGGATTTTGTACTTTGTATTTATAAATCCAAGTTCCTCTTGGATTTGTGTGCTCCAATCCCACAGATATCGTGCTGGGGAATGACAATAGCAAATATGAAAGAGTCTCTGATCTGAAGTTTTGAGTCTTGAGTTTTGAGTCTTGAGTTGTGCATTTTCTGATATCTTTTCAAAAGTTCCATCCTCTTTTCTCTTTTCTCTTTTCTCTTTTCTCTTTCATCCTACTCCATGAGCAAATCAGCTTGAGCTGGAAATCACCAAGTCATACCCTGAAAGATCAATTGCAGAAACAGAAAATGTCATCAGGGGCAGTGAAGCTCGGGGTCTTTTTGTGATTTTATATAACCACTGAGCTGGACCTGTGCAGTGAATTTTCTCTTTTGGAAATACTTTTCCTACTTTTTCTTCATCATACATCAGAGTAAATACATCCGCTTCTGGATACATCTTCATAAGTTCTAGAAGTACCCTCTCTGCGCCTCAGAGCTTTATAAGCATCTCATGAACAATGGCAATTTTCATACGAGTTATACCCCTATTTTTTCACGAAGAGAATAGATATCACTGGCAAGCCGTTGGTCTTTTTTGAGGAGGAGGTCGAGCTTTTTGCAGGAATACATCACAGCAGAGTGCTCACGACCATTGAAGATATTACCAATTCGCTCATACGTATAGCGAAGTTTGTTTTTGAGGAGGTACATCGCGACTTGTCGTGGAATCATCACATCTCGTGAACGATTATCGCCGAGAAGTGCCTGTGTCTCAATGCCAAAGTAATCAGCCACTCATTGGATAACTTCTTGGTAGGAAATATTTCGAAGAATATTTTTTGCACTACTCTCGCCCATCATCTTGTGTTTGACACCGAGACGATCAAATCGGTTTGCGATAGTCTCAACAGTAGGAAGCGAACCAGAGAGCTCATGTTCTGCAATCATCTGATTGAGCATTCATTCGATTTCACGAATATTTTTACCCATATTGTAGGCGATATATTCAGCGACTTCTTGAGGGACGATAAATTCTTTTTCACGAGCTTTTTGCTGGAGAATAGCGAGACGTGTCTCAAAATCGGGGATATCGATATCCACCATAATACCCCATTCAAATCGACTCACAAGTCGTGGCTCTATCTCTGTGAGTTCCTTAGGAGGACGATCTGAGCTGAGCACAATCTGACGACCAGTATCATAGAGGATATTGAAGAGCATATAGAGCTCTTCTTGAGTTTGTTTTTTTCCAGCCAAAAACTGGATATCATCGACGAGAAGTACGTCGATAGAGCGGTATTTGGCGCGCATCTGCTCGATTCGTCGATCCTTGACAGAATTCACATATTCGGAAACGAACTGGTCAGATGTGATGTAGACGACTTTCTTCTCTGGAGTTTTTTTCTTGATCTCAAGTGCTACACCTTGCAAAAGATGAGTCTTCCCGAGTCACACATCCGAATAGACAAACAGAGGATTATAGAGAGCGCCTGGCTTTCGCACGACAGCTTCACAGGCAGAATAAGCAAGTTGATTACTTGGTCCGACGATAAAGTGATCGAGGTCAAAGCGTGATGAAAAATCCTCACGGCCAGGATTATTTTTTGCAGTAGCAATTTTTGCTTTTTCTTGAGATGACTGAGACGTTTTAAAAGTTTTTCGGCAGTCTATAACGTGTGTGTAGGTAGGATTTTCTATTTGAGAATCTACGATAATTTCTAGGTCATCCACTTCTCCCCAAATCTCCTGAGCTGCCAATAACATAACATCTGAGAATCTATGAGAGATATTATCCCGGATGAATTCTGAAACAACGCCGAGAACGAGCTTTTTGTTTTCACACTGTACGAGACTCAGTTTTTGAAAATAGGTCAAAAAATCTTGTTTTCGCATCTTCTGAACGAGAAGCTCAGAGAATAACTGGAGATGTGTCATGTCAGAGAGAGAAAACATATGAACCCATTATTGAATTTTGGATTTTAAAGTCAAAGAAAAAATGGCTTGATTTTCATGTGAAGATAATATTCGTTTTCTCAGCAGTGTTTTCTCAAAATTGACTTTCTACATTATATTCCACTATATTTTTATAGAATAAAATGATAAAATATACAACTGTTATTCTGGTCATCCAAAAAAATATATCCATTTAGTGTCAAGAATGTGCATCTCCCTCTGTATGATTTTCCGATCATTGAGACCCATCTGAATCGGACGATAGAGATCATTGATCAAAATTTCGTTTCCCAAAAATCTCATTTCCTTTGCTATAGAGAGCGCCGAGAAAAAATCCTAATTTTGTGAGCCAATGAGAGAAAATTATTTTATAAAATGCGAAGAAAAAACCAATGAGAAGAATACTATATGCTCGATCCATAATCCATAGGTATATCTGTGCATTCGTAAAAAATGGTGTCTGTAAAAATGTGCGTGAATAGAGTGGTGCGTCTCTCATTATAGGGAGAATACCAGAAGAAAGTGAGAGAAGAGCTACTCCAAACAACACAAAACAAGCAGAAAGTATAATGATTTTTGATACAAACCATAGAGATCCACGGACCATACCGCGTGCATGAATTCCGACACTGATAGGTGAAAAGAAAAACAGAAAGACCATAATGACATTTGAAGAAAACAAAAGGATTCCCCTATTATCTACAATCAAATTTCCAAAAATAAGAGTACGAGTAATATCTGGGGTGACAAACGTCATCTGATACACAAATAAATAACATCAAAGCCCGAGAAGTGCTCCGAAAAAAGCTTCATATACTTTATGGGGTCCGTAAAGAAAAAAGAGCACAAGAGCAATGATATAACTGAGGATGATAAGTCCATCGACAGAATTTGCGAAAAAATCAAACATAAAAAAAGAATTGAGGATACTTCTCATAGTAAAGAAAAGCTATAACTTGCAACTATTTTGTGAGGACATTGTGTGATTCTATAAAATCAATAACTTGAGAAAAATCAGAAATTCAGTAATTTGCATTTTTGAGACACTCTTTGTCAGGATGACGAAAATGATGATAGTAGATACTTCTCGCCCCGCACGCTTTGGCTCAGAGAAGTCACGGAAGACCATCTTCTATTACGAGGCATTCCGAAAGAGGGACATTGAGTCGTTCCGCGGAACGAATCCATACTTCCGGATCTGGCTTGTGATATGAGAGGTCTTCGGCTCCGATAATATTGAGATGATCGTGGATACCGAGTGTGTCTCAGAGGAAATACTGAGAGATCCCCATGATGCCGAGGATGCGTATCACCCGATTTGCCCGAGAATTGGATCCGATAGCCAATTGGATGTGATTATCCTGACAGTATCGGAAAAACACCAATAATGACGGATCCGTTTCGAGTCCGGCAGACATACTCTTTGCCTGCTGCTCATCAATATGGGCTATCATCTCATCAAAATCGATAGTGTATCCGTACGACTCATTGAGATAATCAACGATTTGACGAATAGACTTTGCAGCAAAACCACTCCTATCCCATTCAGATTTTTGGATCCGAATATTTTTGAAGCCAAAAAATGACCACAATGCTCAGAACATATGAGGTTCCGTATGAGCTATGACTCCGTCAAAATCAAGCAAAACAGCACGGATAGGAATCATATTTTTTTAAAAAACTACTATTATATTGAACAGTATTGTAATAGAAAAACACCAAAAAGACACTTTTTTCTCCTTGTATAATAAAAAACACCCGTACACTTTATCTCTATGAAAAAAATACTTCTTCTCTTCTGTTTTCTCCTCGGAAGTGGGTTTGCTTTTGCAAAAGATTTGACCATTGGTGATACTTTAACGTTGTATTTCAATGATCTTTTCCCAATAGTTTATACGAGTCATAGTGACATCGTCCTCAAGTATACAGATATTGGTAATAAGCCGTGACTCAGATCAGCACTTCAGAGGGGCATATACTATGATATGATAGCAAATACAAATTCTGCTCTCAATCCAGATACACAGATGAAGGATAAAGTCTTCGCTACACTGCTTAAAAAACATTTTGGGATTGAGATCACAACAGATGATTCGTATCTTACATCTCATGATTATGAAGTATTTATGAAAAGCATAAAGCTCTCATTCGTGTATACTCTGCTACAAAAACTCAATACTTCACCAAATATAAAATCTGCTGCGACTGCCATTCCACCAGTTTCCAGACTCTGATTAACAAAGAATTACTATGTCCTCAATGAAGTCTATAGTATCATAAAAGATAATCATCTCGATGCCGATACGATCTCTGATGAAGCCCTCATTTATGGAGCAGCCGAGGGAATTGCAGCTAGCACTGGGGATGAATACACACAGTATTTCCCACCTGAATCATCTCATGTTTTTCAGCAAAGTCTCGAAGGAAAAATAGCATGAATTGGGGTGTTACTCGATCGTGATAGTAAAGATGTCCTGATGATAAAAGAAGTTATCAAAAAAAGCCCTGCAGAAAAAGCAGGTCTCCAAATACAAGATAAAATCCTCAAAATAGATGGAGTACTAGTCGATACGAACAACGGTATCGAAGATGAAATCCTACGACTCAGAGGCAAAGAAAAAACAACCGTGGTTTTGACTGTCATATCTGGCAGCCAGACAAAAACGGTCACCATCACTCGAGCCATTATTTCTATTCCTATCGTGGAAACGCAAGATCTCGAAAAGGCGCAGATTATTACGTATCGTGAAGTAGCATTTTGAACGGATAAAATACTCGGGGAAGCGCTCCAAAAATTTCTCGCAAGTGGTAAAAAAAGACTTATCCTCGATCTCCGCGATAACCCAGGCGGATCCATGCTGGAAACGAGAAATATTCTCAATTTTTTCATCGATAAAGGTAGTCCTCTCGTCACGCTCAAGTATAAAACAAAACAAAACACCTATTCTGCGACAATGCCTCAGATGACAGACTGGTCACGCTATGAAATCATCGTCCTCGTGAACAAAAATACCGCTTCTGCCGCTGAAGTCATCGTCGCCGTACTCCGAGAATATATGATGAGTAACCTCGTCGTCATCGGTGAAAGAACGTATGGAAAGGGCGTCGTGCAAGAACTGCTTTCGTTCGACGATAATTCTCTCCTCAAATACACTGTGGCAGAATGGATCACTCCAAAGAAACTCTCAATCAATAAAGTCGGCATCAAACCAGATATAGTGCTCTCACTTGATATCAATGCTTGGAAGAAAAACAAAATAGACACTCAGCTCGTTGCAGCAGAGAAATATGTATTTCCGAAAAAATAATTCTAGATAATTATAGTCAGTTCAAAGGCGTCGGAGGGGGAACTGTGTCATCATCATCTTGCCCCTGTTGAGACCCCTGACCGCCCTGTAAGAGTGAATCTTCCGGTCTTCCAAAAGATTTTCTCTGACGTTTTTTATGATGAGTATCTCGAAGCACAGATTCTGTCTCATCAAGTGTCTGACGTGTAACTTGTCGTATCGGTGCCTGCGGAGGGGCGCCCGATGTATCAAATTCCCCTTTCTCGATTTGTGCGAGCGTTAATTCTTGAGTCTCTACTTCCCCTTCCACGACTGCTTCAAATCTCTTCCACATCGTCGTCCGATACTTCATACTCTCTGCAAATCCTTTCGTGGCGGTGATTTCCTTTGCTCGTAGATTGATTTCATCCATTTTCATTTTGTAGTCCTTAAATCGTTTTTGTGTGGCATCGGAAGTAGCTGGTTGTGTGAGCTCTTGTACATCAGCAAATCCTAAAATCATCGAAGAAATATTGTAGTAAGAAGCTTTTCTTTCATTACTCCATTTGCGTTTTTGGAGCATATTTTTAATCGGTGGAAGGTTTTTTTCATAGAGGGATTGGCAGATACGATCGATATATACCGTATTCCCTCCCATCCCCATTTGTTCCGCCATAGTTTTTGCCAAATCCGGCATAGCGTCAAAAAAACCACGCATTTCATTGAAGACACCATCCTTGTTTGTACCACCTGTTCCTTCTGCAAAAGCATTGGTGATATTGGCATCGATATATCCATCCCAATCAATCCACGCCATCGGGTATCCTATTTCAAAATTTTTCCTAAAACGAAAATGGTCACCATCATAAAAAGCATTTCCCCCTTCTCAGTGAATACTCGAGTGAGTGGGAGAGCTCTGCATATCGTGAAGTCTCCCATAATATGCTTGTATTCTACCTGATCTTTTTCTGAGCTCTTCATACTGTGGTTTTTTATCTGCTGGGACGGCATCGAGGAGCTCATCAAAGAGTGGTCTATCATTGATCAAGAGATTTAGCATCGGATCTCGCATACCAGTCATCTTGTGCATCATTTCCTTTCAATATTTTTTCCAAAATTTCTCAAACTGTTTTGACCACACTTTTATGTTTGATCCGCTAATACGTGGTGTCGCACTTTTTATAAGTTTTTCGAGTTGGCTTCCAGGATTTTCTATATCACCCTCTTTTGGCTCCAAAGTATAAGCAAAAGCAACACCTGTTTCACGAAATACATCCCCGAGATCCTTGTTTTGTGCAAATACAAACATCGGTACTTTTGTAGTTTTCTGAAATTCTTGACGAAGATGCTCTTGGGTAGCAGGGAGTAACTGTTGTTCGCGATTTCCAAAAAGCAGGGCTGCATAGGGCATCGTCGAAATAGCTGTCGGATATCCTTCTCCGAGCCAGAGCGGAGTGGCACCACCAAATGCTTCGGTCGGTTTCCCGGAAATCACCGCCTGCATCATCCATTCCAGCTTTCGCTCCATAGTATCGCGTTCATTGAGGTTTCATACTCAACCATCGATCAGATGCTTATGAGCATCGTTCTGGTATTTTTGAAATCGTCGACCTAGATTTTTCAGGAGAGGATGCTGAAAAGCATTAAAGAGTTCTCGACATGCCTGTATTTCTGAAAGGGGTGCGCCTGACTCCTTATTAATTGGTGGTTTTTCAGGTGGATGTGCTGGCATATGTGAAGGAAATCCTTCCATCACGATATCAGCATGATGTCGTATTTTATTATACCAAAACCACTCGCACCGCTCCCCAAGGTGATTAAAATTTCGTGGATCATTATCCTCCCAGTTATAGGGATAGAGCTGTCCAAAGTTATTCATGGAAGCAAACATCGCCGCCATAAATTTTGGAGCGGGAAAGTCCTCAGTTCGTGCCCATTTTTTGATCAATCGAGTACGATGATAACTTCCCATACCATCTATCTTATCAACCAGCTCTTGGAGATAGGATTGAAAACTTCCATTTGAATCAGCGACCATCAGAGAGGGCCATTCTGCCCAGTTCAGCACGCCGCTTAATGGTCCATGATTGTTTTGCAATTTTTCTATCGCGAGAGCGGCTGTGAGTTTACCGTGGAAGGCATGTTCTTTGTGATGTCACTCTTCCCATGCCTTAAATGGAGCTGTCCAGAGATCTCCATGCAAGAGTACTCAGAGACTATGAGCGTGCATCAATATATTTACCCATCCTATTTTTCCTTCTTTTTTATCTTGTGCTTTAAATTTTGGTGAGATATCTTCTTTGGTGAGTTCATAAGAATTCGTCTGCAGATAGGACCACAGCAATTGGAGCGGTATCTGATAAGGAGTGCTACCAATAAATTCTGGCTTTTGTTTAAAGATTCATTTCTTTGCATCAAACTCTGTTTGTTTAAATGTCCCCCGACTCACCGTCACGAGATTCCCTTCAATTTTTGAAATATGGAGATCTTTATCATCACCGACTTTGATAATCGTCTTTTCAGAAAAATTACCATTTTTATCAAATTCACCGAAGACACCATCTTTGATGGTTATTTTCTCATTTTTCTTTTGATTTCCTTCATTCAGAGCATGTACCTTACTCTTCATCAAACGGTTAAACTGGTCCTGCCCCATACGATCTCCTGGCTTCCCAAAAGGAATACGATAGACTCATTTATCATCATATGATGCCTTGAAATGTTTTAACTGCGTCACGAATTCACTGAAGGTCAGTTCTCTCCTCGAATCTGCTCCTTCTGACCAACCATCCCACACCCGGACATATCATGGGCTTCCTCCTTCTGGTTCGACGATTTCTTCGATCTCAAACGTATCGAGCTCGCTCTCTTTACACAGAGCAAAGACCATACCGGTACAGAGCTTTCTCTCTCCAGGATTTGATGATTCTCGAGGATTGCCTTTAGTCCCATATAGCAGCTTATCGACTTCCTCATTGAGAGCATCTTCACTCTCTATTTCTATACTCCCGTAGCGAGATTTGAGTTCTTGTTTTGCTTCTGTGTCCGTGTAAAAACTCACCTTATCTGCACTCAGAGTCTTTTGTAATTCTTCACTCTCCAAAGTACCCCCATCGCTGATAAAATCAATCTCTCCCCCATCAGCACAACTATCGAGATATTCGAAAAATTGCGGTCCTGTCTTCGTCTGTGGGATGCCGGCACGAGAAAGCCGTCCTCCATTTTGATTATTACCAAGGAATCGGAGCTTCACCTCTCATGGCTCACCGTCTTCACTGAGCGTGTTGCCGAGTGTGCGCTCTATCACATAGTATCCTATCATATCTTTATCACCAGGTCCTTTACTTTTCCAACGCATCACCACACCAGGAGCAAATCTGTCGAGGTTTTTTATCCTATTACCCTGGGATTCTTCCAGCTTTGCGACGAGTCCATCATCAGTCATGACTTCATCTGGCTTAAATCCATGATTATCTACAAAAACATCCTCATACTCCATCCCTGGAATACTGGAACTTCATACATGTCCACGAGCAAAATCATTTTTTTGCTGCAGACGGCGTGCAGAAGAAAGCCCTCCGAGAATACGAAGCTGTGTTTTGATATCGAGATTTTTGGTAGAGATTGCGTTGGTAGCCAAGCTCTCTCATCGGGCCTGTCTGGCAGATTCATCTCTCTGCGCTTTGATAGCACTCTCCCAGTCAGCATCCCGAGATCCTTCGGTGTGTGTATTGACCTGGTACTGTGCAAGGAGCTTTTTAGCTGCCTCTTGATCTATCTCTTGAAGGTTTTCAAGAGAAATAGTAGGGACATATTGTCGTACGAGAAAGTTGCGAATCCTCTCTTTATTTTCTCTCGAAATCAATGAATCTGGACATGAAAAAAATGCCTCATAATCAGCCGTCAGATCTCATTCACCTCCTTCTACCTGTACTCTCCGAAATGCCGCTTTGACATCTTCTCCTTCCTGAATGCGGATACCACCGAGCATCGTCGACCAGATGGCCTGAACACGACGAGAGCTCTCACTCGGAGGAAGATTGGCAATCTTGCTATGAAGATCATTAAAATCAATATCGTCGAGTGTCTTTTCTGTAAGTGGCGATGGAAGTGCCTTGTTTAAAGTTTTTTTGCGTTTTTTCCCTGATTCCAAAAAGATATTGAGCCCTTGTGAGGTTTCATGTTTCTTGAGGTACTCACGCACGATACCTTCTTGAGAAGAAGTGATAGTATATTCATCTCTCAATGTCTCGATACAACCATCGAGCATTTCCTCTCTCGCACTGTCTCTGATTTTTGTATTATGTGTTATCTCATACATAAACTGGTTCTCGAAACACTTCGTATTTGTGAGAAATGTCTCAAAAGCATCCTCTCATTCCCCTATTCCTATTTCCCTTTTAAAATCAGCACTTTTTCACGAGAGATCTCTCTTGAAAAGCTCTTCGAGCTGAGCTTTAGTGATTCTACCATTATGATACTCTTTGATTTTTTCTAGAATCTGAGGTTTTTGTGTCAATTGTTTACAGTACTTTCCTACCTTTCGCACCTGATCTATTTTTGTCATACCCTCCTGACTTGGTCAATTGAGTGCTTCAGTACTTTCTGCAGGTCATGTAGTTCCTCCAGTTGTCATAAAATTATTGTACGAATAAAATCAGGATGTCTATGATTTTTGTTTCTTCCACGCCGTCCACGCACCTGAGAAGACGAAGGCGAGGAGGAGGAAAATCCAAAATTCAGGACCGGATTTTGGTTCTGTTTGTTCTGGGGTGATGACCACTTCCTCTTCAGGACCAGCTGCATCGAGAGGAGGGGTGATACTTTGTTCAGTAGTAGGTGGAGCAATAGCTGGTGGTGGTGTCACGGCCTCACTCTCTCCAGTACCGAGATTACCAAGTATACAAATATTTCGTGACTTTCCTGTCGATGTCTCAGCGGCAGCAGGATCGTAGTCATCATAGGCAAGATTTGTTTTGATAAGAACGGTATCTTTTGTTCATTTACCAGCCAAGCTCAGCTTAACACCTGTTTTGAGTGTATAGAGATTTTTCGTCATACCTTTGTCAATATAAAATTCTCTATCGCCGAGTGTGCCAAGTTCGTACCATACGATATCAGTATCAAATTCCCAGATTTGAGTCGCATCTGTCGGAGTGACAGTCACGTCTGCAGAAGGGATAATCGTCGGATTCGTTTGTCCACTTTCCAAAATGGCCTCACTCAATGTGCCACCGCCATGTTCCCAAGGAACTTTTACAGTTGCGAGCTCGGCGGTCCATCCTGTGGGAGTTATTTTTGTATCGTATTTTTCTGTATAACAGACATCACACGAATTGGTATCAAACAGTGGATCTGTCGCACAGTCAGCTTTCACTGGAGCCGCAAAAGCGGACATACCAGCAGAGAAAGTGAGCACGGAAGCCAAAAGAATGGCATTTTTCAGAGAGAAGTGGGTCATAAAAAAGTGATTACAAAGACACTATAACCGATTTTTTGGGAAAATGCAAATAAATGATCATATATTCTAGTTAAACAAGTACCAAGTGACCAGTTCCAAGTACCGAGATGCTCATTATTGGTGTATCAAATTATCTCGTTCTCTGATTATTTTTTCAAATATTCCTTCCTATGACTGTTACTATGACTATTACTCCTGGGTTTTCTTATCTTATGTTCTATCTCTATTTTGCTATCTTCTCAAATTCCCCTACTAACTCTTCAATTACCGCAAAAGCGTTATCGTAGAAATCAGGTTTGAGAACATCGATTCCGATAGAGTTCAAGATATCGACTGGCGCAACGCTTCCTCCTGAACTGAGCAGAGAGACGTAATCTTCTATCATTTTCGGTCATTCACTCTTGTATTTTTGAACGAGCGACAGTGATGTCAGCATCCCAAATGAGTAAGCGTAGCAATAAAACGGTGTCGAGAAAATATGTGGAATCGACGACCAACCATAGTTCTTTTCTGGCGTCAGAATAGGCGTAATCGCAGTACCGGAGAGTTTCTTACTTTCTTCATCCCACCAGAGATTGAGCTCTCGGTAGGTCAGCTCCCCTCCCGCGTGAATATATTCATGGACTCTCCGCTCAAAACTCACGTACATAATCTGCCGATGAATCGAACCAAAGACATCCATCAGTTTTTGATTGAGAAGTTCCAGTTGTTCTTCAGGACTGAGCGTCGCTTGAATCCGCTGCATCAGGAGATTCTCTGAGAAAATACTCGCCGTCTCAGCGAGAACAAGTGGTGCGTCGTAGACCGGTGAGGTCTGAATCTGAGCCAGATGGCCATGAATCGCGTGTCCCAGCTCATGGGCGAGCGTGAACACATCATTGATGGTCTCCGTATAATTCAGGAGAACGAAGCTCTCAACCCCCTTATCATAGCTCGCAAATGCCCCACCACGCTTTCCCGCCTTTGGAAAGGCATCAATACGGCCCTCCTCTATCATTGCCTTCGCATAGTCGTGAAATCGCACGTCAAAAGACCCGAACATATCAAGTACCATCGTGCACGCCTCCTCGTAGGGAATTTTCTTTTCTATGGAATAAATCGGTGCTCCGATATCATAACCATACAATTCAGAAACTCCGAGATGCTTTTGCTTCGCTGCGAGAAATCTCTGATACAGAGGAAAATGCTTTTGAACTTGGGCTATCAAAACATCCACGACATCATCGGGAAGTTGTTCGCTGATATTTCGCTTGCTCATAACAGTCTTGTAACCACGGAGATCAATCGAACTACTCCAATTTTTGATAATGCCTGAATAGAGATTTCAAAAGGTTATCTGATTTTGATGAACGAGATAGACGGATTGCAGCGATTCAGACGCTCTGCGTCGGATATCACGGTCAGGATTACGAGAGAAAGCACGAATCTCTTCTTCAGTGATTTTTTTCTCGACTCATTTTTCATCGGTCCAAGGGAATTCAAATGAACTGCGAAGCTCCTCATGAAGACCAAAAATACCGAGGGCACGAGACTTTTTTGTCAGAGCCAATTCGACATCTTCACCGAGCAAATATTGCACCGTATCTGCCTGTTGCACAAGGTCATTTTTGTAGGCCGTGAGAAGAGGACTTTCAGAAAATGCACGAATTGCATCCGCTCCGAGTTCTTTCCATTCTTGACTGATAAAAAGCGTCAATTCCGCGAGCTGAATCCCGAGATACTCCAGCTCTCCGAGCTTTTTCTGTACCTCTGTATCCTGCGTATCAAGCGACGAAAGGTACGAGAGATAATGCATCGTCTTCTTGCCAACCATACTCAAGGTCTCAGAATACTCGTAGTACTCCAGCACCTCTTCTGGCGTAGTAAAAAGCCGAATCTTTCCGCGATATCGATCAGCAAACTCCCGCGTAATCGGAAGCCATGTCGCAATATCCGCGTCAATACGTGGATCAGTCAAAGTGTCGTAGAAATACTGTGGAAGATTCCAGGTGGTAGTAGTCATGCCTGGATTATAGTTTTTTAATAAGAAATCTCAAACCTACTTTTTTATCTAGAAAATAAACTATCTGTCTCCTCTGTAAAAAGATCAAATTTCTCGGCAGTTTCTTCTATAAAATCATAAATTTCTTCAAGCGTCTCTGGAGTAAACTGTTGATACTTTTGATTAATTCATACTTTATCAAAATTTAAATTTATATATGCATATCTATCTTCATCGGTAGTTTCCCAGTCAGCATGAATAACAGCATTTCGTAAGGTAGCGCACATTTTAAGGTCTTCGATAAAAGTGTTGAACATAGAAATATCCTTTTGCATTCCTGTTTCAATTAATCGAACTAATCGACTGAATAAATCTACTTTAGGAGAAAAATTCATTTTATGAATTACAGCCGATCATATTCCATCTGTTCATTCAGTGATTAATTCACAAATAGCACTATTCAAAAGTGAGTCTAAGGAATTGAAACTATACACTATATAACCAATCAAAGGTGCGGTCTCTTCCAAAAAATCATCGATATCGTCACTTGGTGAATGATTTTCACTTAAGTATTGCCCCATGGGTTTACTTTTATTCTTCACATTCATCATAATAAAAGTTTATACAATATATTTTTTTCTTCGCCCCTCAAAAACAAATGAACTAATTTAGATATGCTCTCAATAGCTCTTTATAACAACGGCTGAAAGAAATCCCCTTCCACCTTCAGTGTTTCCATGCTCTGAATAACATCGGCATCAGTACCAAATATTTTCGCTTCGACATCTTTTCGAGGACGAGAATAGGTCTTGCGAGAGAGATCCCAGATTTCCTGCGAATAATCATACGGCAGTTTCGGCACATTCATCGTACGAGCAGAAAAAGCTTCGGTATTTTCACCATCTATATTGATCTTCAGATACATCTCTCGCACACCGAGATTCATAATATCGGGGACACTAAAGACGGGTTCGTATTCTTTTTCGAGAACACCCGCATCTTCAGCTCCGACTCGGAATGAGATAATATTTGCCACATTTCCGAAGATAGTTCTGCGGAGACTCGATGACAGCTGATCCATATATTGGTGAGCGACGGTGATATTGAGCTTGTACTTTCGCACTTCTGAGAGGATATTTTCAAAGGAATCAGTGGCAAAGTTTTGAAACTCATCGATGTAGACAGAGAACGGCGTACGATCTTCCTCAGATTTTTCGGCACGCATCATCGCGACCTGATAAATACGAGTAATCATCATCGCTCCTATCAGATTCGCATTGGATTCTCAGAGCTGTCATTTACTGAGTTTTACGAGGAGAATCTTTTTATTGTCCATGATGTCTGCCAAGCTCATCGCATTATTCGTCTGACAGACGATATTTCGTATCATCGGAGAACTGACGAATTGTGCGACTTTGTTCAATATCGGCATAATCGCTTCACTGTCGAATTTTTCACTCCAAGCGGCAAATTCATTCGTCCAGAAGTTTTTGACCGTCTGATCATTCAGTTGTTTAATAACAGCTTGACGATAGTCTCGGTCAGTCAGGAGTTTGATAATAGAGAGCACGGTCGCTCCACCGACTTCGAGGAGTGCCAGGACACAGAAGCGCATCACATGTTCGAGACGTGCATTCCATGCCTGTCCGAAGAGCTTTTTAAAAATCTCTAAGAAGCTATTGGTAAATTCTTGGCGGTATTCCTCAGGGACATCTTCGAGCGGATTAAATCCTACGGGGAAATTCAAGTCGGTCGGATCAAAAATCACCACATCTTTTTTACGATTTTCTGGGATATAGCGGAGGATATTGTCGACGAGATCACCGTGCGGATCGAGAAGCGCAAACCCGCGACCATTGATAATATCTGAGTAGCCAAGCAGCTCGATAAGTTTTGATTTACCAGAACCAGACTTACCGACGATATAGAGATGACGTGCTTTATCGGAGGTCTTGAGACCAAAGTGAATTTTTTGACTGCGATAATTCGTGATGCCAAATTTGACAAGGTCTTTTTCTGGCACGTTTTCATTCGTCGGCAAACCGAGGGGTGGTCGAGCTTTACGAGAGAGGATGCGGAGGATATGAGGGACTTTGTCTTTTGGCTGTGGAAAGGTCCAGAGCGTCGCGATCTCCTCAGCTCAGAGATAATATTTTCTTCCTTTCAGAACGGGTGCCATGATATTTTTTGCATCTCCTTCGTGCATTGGATCGACATCAAACACAATCTGATTTTCACGATTTTCGAGATCATAGAGATTCTTGAGAAGAGCAAACATCTTCGCACGTGCCACCGCTTGTGATGAAGACTGAATATAGCACGTTATCTTCGCATAGTAGAGATTTGCATGATTTTTATGTTCATATTTATGCTGAGCATCATGCGTACGGATATTTACTTTTGTATCGAGAAATCGACGTTTGACATTCATCGAATTCTTGATCATATGCCATTTGTGACGGATTTTCCGAGAGAAATCCCAGATAACATTGTGTGTATGAGCTGGCATCAGAGCAATCTGAAAAGTACATTTATCGGTCAAATCCAGGTCAGCAGTTTGTGAAAGAATCTTTTTGATAACGCCTTCTCCCCCATCGAGATACGTCTGAATAGGGAAAAAATCACGTTCACGCATTGAGATAGATGCCTTGACTGAGAGGGCAGGATTATAGTGCATCGGACTTTTCACTTCTTCTATTTCGATATTTTGAAACGTCGTATAAAGCTGATTTTCGATAACTGGCTTTTCTTCTGCTGTCACTTGGAGACTGAAGAAGAGCTTGTGTCCCACCACGTGAAAATCAAGACTAAAGACTGAGTGCCCCAGGGTAGGATGTAGGGCCTCCAGCATCTGCGTCACATCGACTGGTCATCCAGAAAAATCCGAAGGAATTCGGATAACGAGAGTAATATTTGGACTATGATGGTGTCAATGACCGTGGGACATATAACACTATTATATACAAAATTTTGAAATACAACAGCATTAGTAGACTATTTTTCGATAACACTCTTCACAAACTACTTTCTCCGGTCGGTTGGGGGCATAGGTGGTCATAATATCTTTTCCACATTCGGAACACGTCCTCTCATAGAGTGTTCTTGGATTCCTTAAATTTAATCGCTCTTTATGTCTCTGGTCTGGATGTTTTTTTGGAATCGGTATTCAGTTCTCAATATAGAATGCGAGTTCTTGTTTAATAATTTTAAACGGCTTTCCAGTAACTTCGCACACAATAGTTCACGCAAGGACAGCATCAATATTCTTTTGGGCTGTTTCAAAACCAATCACTCTCTCATCATGTTGGGTTATCGGAAGAGGATGATAAATAACTCATTCATATTTCTTATCTTCTTCTGTGTGCCAGTTCCACCCTTTTGCTCTCACTTCCTCCTCTGTCATAGGAAAATACTCATTGGCAACTGTTTCATTGTAAGCAAAAGGACTGAGCTCATGAGGGAAAAATTCTCACCATTCCCCTGTTGATTTCATGTGGTCAATTATCTTTCAAGCTAACTGTTCATACTCTTGAACAGAATAGGGAATATTGAGAATACAGTGGTCGTGTTTTTTGAGCCCAGTTGAGAGAAAACAATCATGCGTTCATTTTGTACAATGCATGCAGTACAGTAAATCAGTAGTTTTTTCCCAGCATTCCTGCGTAAAGAGACAATGATAGGCATCATGTCCAATTGTAACACATTCATATGAACGATGCGTCTGATCGCCAAAAGTATAAATATCATAGCAGTCTTTTGACCCATAAAAATCAGCACAATATCTGATATCTTCAGAGTTTTGGACATAGTATGAATAGAAAACGTTCTTCGACTTTACTATCTTATTCCCTACACATCCCTCCGCTTGCAAGTTCATATTTTCTCGATAGATTTGCGATAGAAAAAAGTTATGGATTTTTTTTAGGAGAAAATCTTTATGCCGTTCAAGAGAGAATTCTTGTACACGTTTTGTATATTCTGCTGGCGAAAGCTGCTCATTAAAAAAATAATATTCTTTTGATCGTAGATTGATACATCCAAAACATTTTTTACAATCGGAACAGCCATAGAGAAAGGAAGAATCATGACAATTCGTGCATTCCTGTGAAAATCGAAGTCAAAAACAATCCATGCAATCTACTATTTCATAACAGTATTCACAACTATATGCCCCGAGAAAATCAATACAATTCTTCGATCATTTGAAGCGTTCACCATAGTAGCATTTTTCTGTGTCATCACCACCATAAATCAGATAACAATCTTTTACATTGCTTGCTTGATTTACAAAATTACAATTTTCTTCTTTGAGAATAGACCGTGCGATCTTTGGTACTCGTTTATCGAGAGTGTGGAGCTGAGTAAAGGCGAGAGAATCAAAAGAAAATTTTGCATTATAGGCGGTTGGTGTCCACAGGTCAGACCAATATTTTGGTGGCTGAAATGAAGTATATCATCCCGATTTTGAATATGTTGAAAGCTGTCACTCCTCTGAAGAAAAGTAGAGATGCCGACTATTACGGAAACACATTCTCCTCCTCATCCTCTCATCCGGACAGAGTGTTGGGCTTGGAATACTATATTTCTTCCCAGCAAAAATAGGAGAGATTTTATCATAGAACTCGAGGTCTTTATCCGTCACGATAAATTCCTGTCAGCTAATACGGCATTTTTTCGTTTCTACGATTTTTTCTCCAGGGGGAAGGAAGGACATAAGTATATTTTTAAGATAGAGCTAGAGCAGAAGATAGAGAAAGGATTTTTAGTTCGGCCAACCAATTAAACAAATAAAACCAACAAAACAAAAATAAACCTATCACCCTAGTAAACCAGCCGTCTGTAACACTCTTCGCAGAGTATTTTTTCTGGTCTTTCTGGTGAATAGGCAGTCCAAAATGGTACATGACATTCATCGCACATGCGGTCATAGAGCTCCATCGGAAGCGTATTCTTCATACGAGTTCCGGATCGGATGATAGGATGTCTTGTAGGTATTGGAAGTTGATTTTCGATATAAAATGAGAGTTCTTGGGGTAAAATCTGATATATTTTCTGTGATTCTGAACATTGAATCTTGGCAGCGAGAAGCGCATCGATATGACTCTGAGCTCTGTCATGTCAGACAACACTCTCCGTATATTGAGCGATAGGAAGAATATCATAGGATGGAGCAATGAGTTCCTGTTTTGGTCATTCATACCAGGCATATCCCCTGTCGATGACGGCTTGTTTTTCTTGTGGGAAATGCGTATTTGCAGCACTTTCATTATAGGCGTATGGGGAATCGAGTGTAGGGAAAAACTCTCCCCACTCTCCCGTGGATCGCATATGATCGATGAGCTGTACTGCCAGTGTTTCATATTCATGCTGTGAATACTGAGTATTGAGGATACAGTGTTTTCATTTTTTGAGGGATATACAGCCAAAACAATCGCTTGTCGCCGTAACACAATCCTTACAATAGAGTAAATCGTGACAATCATTGAGACAATTGAGAGAAAAAAGAAGACCATATCCACTCGCGATACCACAAATTTCAAGAGACTTTTCACAAAAGTAACCAAAGCTCGCATCTATACAATCACGCCCATGGACGGTCCCGTATGCATATCTGATTTTTTCGCTCTCACTGGACTCAAAACCGAAGGTAACATGAGCATTGGAAAAAAGAAAATTTCCTGAAACATCTTCATTATTAAAACCTGTAATGTACTTCTTCGGAAATTGTTCACAAAAATGAAGAAAATTACTACGAATTTGTTCGGAATTTGGAAGGTATTGAAGGGCTCAGGAGAGATTTTTCCTATATTCAGATTCAGAAAGTTGTTTATTATTAAAGACAAACTGTGCATTTCTGAGATTACACGATCCAAAACAATTCTTACACCCACTACAATCCTTTAAAAAGTAACACTCTTGGCAATTTTCACAATCCGTACAATAGAAAGAACGATACGATTTAATCGTTCGTACACATTCATAGAGATATTCTGAGTCCGAGACATCGGCGCAATCCATACAGTTTTTACACCGAACGATCAGGAGAGAATAGTAGCAATACTCACATTCGGCAACACGAGTGCAAAGATAACAATTACGATTATTGACAGAGAAATTGGTAAATGTACTGTTTTCCGATTTTGAAACACTCAGAGGCATATGAAGAGTCATCTGATCAAGCTCTCGAAATTGTTCAAAAAATGGTCGAGAAAAATCTATTTTCTTATTATATTCATATGGGCTCCAGCTATCCGACCACCAGGATTCGAGGTTTGCTACTTTATAAGGCGTTCCGGGTCGATACGTACTGATGATTTCTTGTCCCGTAAGTGAGCAAGTACTCTTGTAAAATTGGTCATAGTTCCTCCATGCCATTCGACGGATTTGACGCTCTATAGGAGAAATGGTCGGAGAAGGAATAAGACATTTTTTTCAATCAAATACTGGAGAGAGGACATCATAAAATTCCAAATCCTTATCGGTAATGACAAATTCCTTGTCAGAAATTCGACATTTTTTTGTTTCTACGATTTTTTCTCCAGGAGGAAGGAACATAAATAATTAAATTAAAGCAGAGCAATAGTAACAGTCATAGTCATAGGTAGGAAATATTTTCGGGAACCTATTAAAACCCATTAAACGTATGGAACCTAATAAACTAGCCGCCTATAACACTCTTCACAGACTACTTTTCTCACTGATGGATCATAGGTTGTCTGAGTTTCAATTCCACATTCCGTGCATTTCGTCGTGACAAGTTTTTTGGGATTCATAAAGGCAAATCGATTATCATATCGTACCTGTGGATGCCTGTGTGGAATAGGGAGATTATGCGTGATATAGAATCTGAGTTCTTCTTTGAGGATACGAAATGGTTCACCAGTTACTTCACATTTTATAACGCCACGAAGAAGAGCATCGATATTTTTTTCCGCAACTTCTTTACCGACCGTATCAGGATGATATTGGAGAATATCAAGAGGTGTAACATAGCTTCACTCCCGTTCTTTTTTTGGAATATCGTACCAGTTCCATCCATATTTTTCCACCGTAGTACGATCGAGGGGATATCCATCAGCCCCAACGGTTTCATTGTACCCAAATGGAGAAATGCTGGGATGAAAAAATTCGCCCCATTCCCCTGTCGAACGCATATGATCTATCACACGTGGTACCAGTTCATCGTATTCTTGTTGATTCATGGCGGTGTTAAAAACTGCATGAGCAGCGTGCTTGAGCCCTACACATCCAAAAATATGATTTGAGCTCAGACACCAAGATGAATAATAGGTGTCAGAACAAATGTCACAGCACGAGGTAAAAGCAACACGAGAACCATGACCAGACCCGAGTGACTCGAGCATATGATCAGAATAATATCCATACCCATTCATATCCATACTATCTTTGCAATGCTTGGAAGAATCTGCATATTTTACATTTTCACAATTAAAGACCTCAAACCCAACTGTATTTTTGCAGTCCACCAGATAATCCCCAAGAGAATTTTCACAATTGATATTATGGTGACACCTGACAGGATGAGACCGTTGAAATTTTTGAACACGTGCTAAGATGCTCGGATAATTTTCGTGGGTGATACGAAGCTGTTTGATACGTTCATCGTAGACGGATTTTTCGAGTTTTTCATTAAAAATACAGTACTGTTGCCCCGCGAGATTGGTACATCCAAAACAATTCTGACATCCTATGCAAGACGTGCAAAATTGACACTCACGAGAGTTTGTACAGTCCTGTGAAAAAAATACTCCATAACATTCATTACAGTTCACGCATTCATAACAATGGCTATCTTTTGCCCCAAAATACATCTCTAGACAGTCTTTTGAATCAATAATTCATTTACAAAACATACAATCCTCTAAATTAGCACCATTAAAACACAGATAACAATTTTTTGATGCTATTTTTCCTCCTCCAAACCAGTTTGTATACTCACAATTTTCAGAATCTCCTGTATGATAAAGTGTCATCATCGGTATATCATGCCAGATTTCTTTTATCTGTGAAAAAATAGGACGATCGAAATCTACTTTTCTCCCATAGTCAAAGGCAGTCCAATCATCACCATACCAGAGTTTTGTTTCGCAGATTTTTCTCTCATCCTCAGGATGATACATACTCACCAGAGTTTTGCCAGTAAAGCAAGATTTCCCTTCATAGAGAAAACGCTCATTACGAAATGCCACACGTCGCTGCGTACGTGTGTTTGGGGATAGGGTTGGTGTCGGGATACTGTATTTCATTCCATTAAAAATCGGTGACATCTGATTATAAAATTCGATATCTTTATCAGTGATAGTAAATTCGGTACCGGATAAAAGACATTTTTTGGTTTCAACTACTTTCTCTCAAGGAAGTAAATTATTCATACTTCTGTATTATAATAAGAAATATAAATGAGCAAAGGGAAATAATACTACCTCACGCCTGAAAAAAGTTTATGCCATTTTTCAGGTATTGTGAGTTCCGTTCGCTCTTCATCCTGTACTTTTGCAGCAGATATCTCATCCTCCACAGAATATTCTGGTACCTGAGGCGGTATCAGGACAATCATTTTTTCTCCTGGAAGTGCGACATCTTGGTAGAGTTTTTTGAGGTACGTACGAGCAGCAGCAGTATCGCCCCAACGAGCTCGAAGGGTGATGTCGGCAATCTCCTGTTCATCTTTTGCTATCTCCCGCTGTCTCTGATAGAGGAGGTCCTCTCGTGAAGAATTACGATATCCCACCATCACGAGCTGGATAACCAGAAACGCCAGAGAGAAGAGCATGATGATAAAAATATAACGTTTTGGCATAAGACAGTGTACCTATTATAGTGAAAAAAGAGTTATTCAAAAAAAGAAGATTGCAGGGTCTCGGATTTGTAAGCATATATCGGAAATTCATCATCCATCGCTTGATTTGCGAGATCATCAGCGAGTTTGTTTTTCTCTCGTAGAACCGACGAGAATTGGACTTTTGAGAAGGTCGAGAGAATGTTTTTTATTTTCTTATGAATCACCTTAAGTTCTGCATCTTTGACCTTGTAAATCCCCTGAAGCTGACGAATGACCAACTCACTATCCATAATAAGATGCGCTTCTTTAGCTCCCCTCTTTTGCGCAGCCAGGAGCCCAAGCATCGCTCCGATATATTCTGCTTGATTATTGGTCATTTTCCCGAGGAAAAATTTGCCCGTCTCAATAACTTTTCCAGCATTGGCTACTACAAAAGCACATCCACTGGGTCCAGGATTTCATCGAGAGCCACCATCCGTATTGACTGTGAGCATACACTAAAATAAAAAAGCATAAAGCAGAAAGAAAAAATAAGGAATTTATTATTCTTTCCTAGCGATTATCTCGAGTTCAGAGAGGATTGCAAATAAAATAGTGCCATATTTGACTAGAAAAAATGAAAAAACCGTTATACTGGCAAGGAGTTTATAGAGACAGATGTTAGAGTTAGATAGGCTACTATTCTTTTTTATGCAATCCTTCAAAGATCTGGTCGTGTGGCAAAAATCACGAATTCTTGTAAAAGAAATATATATCTTGATAGGGCAGTTCCCAAAAGAGGAACGCTATGGTCTTGTTGATCAAATCAAGCGTTCAGCTGTATCAATACCAAGCAATATTGCTGAGTGATGTGCTCGAGATACAGACAAGGAGCAATTTAGATTCTTCTCTATCGCAAGATGATCATGTGCAGAACTTGAAACACAGATTCTTATAGCACAAGACCTCTGATTTCTCTCTCCGGATAATTGAGAAATTACATGAAAAATAGAAGAAGTAGGAAAGATGCTCTCCTGACTCCTGCGTCTTAAACGAAGTCAAATAAACTCTCCATCCATCTAACTCTATCTTTCCTCTAAAACCTAACTCTACCCTCTATCTCTCCCACATTTATGCACTACACCTCTTCCGACCTCCGTCAAAAATATCTCGATTTTTTCAAGTCAAAAAATCATGCCATTATTCCATCTGCACCACTCGTGCCAGAAAACGATGCCTCTGTCCTCTTTAATACTGCAGGGATGCAACCATTGGTTCCCTACCTCTTGGGCGAAAAACATCCGATGGGAACGCGCCTCACTGATGCCCAAAAATGTGTCCGAACGGGCGATATCGATGATGTCGGAGATGATTCACATTGTACATTTTTTGAGATGCTCGGGAACTGGTCTCTCGGTGACTATTTCAAGAAAGAATCTATTGCCTTTTCATGGGAATTTCTCACCGACCTCGATTGGCTCGGACTGGATCCAAAGATGATTTCTGTGACAGTATTTGAGGGGGATGAAAACGCTCCACGTGATGAAGAAAGTGCGGATATTTGGGCAGGGCTTGGTATGCCTCGAGAACGAATTGCCTATCTCCCAGCGGAAGATAACTGGTGGGCAGTAGGACCGACTGGACCTTGCGGACCAGATACCGAGATATTTTATTGGGTAGGCACTGGCGAGCCACAAGGAAACAAAGGGACCAATCCGGATGACTGGATGGAAATCTGGAATAATGTGTTTATGCAGTTCAATCGAAAGAAAGTAGAAAAAACTCTCTTACTCGATGGCGTATTTTGTCTTATCAATGAAGACTTTTCTCTCAACGAAGAAGTCTATACTCTCGCAAAGATGCTTTGATTAAGAACAATCATTGTCACAAATGCTCCTCTTGAAAAATTGATGCCAATTGTCGAACAGACAGGATTTGAATATGTGACGTACGAGCACAATCCAGAGAAAACTGATCCAGAATATTATCGTAAACTCCTTGTAGATAAAAATCTAAAAGCTTCTGAATGTGTCTATGTAGAAAACAGAGAAGTTCATGTAAAAGTTGCAGAGGGCTTAGGTATACCTACTATTCACTACACAAAACCAAGTGATATCAAAAAGGTAGAATCTTTCCTCTATTCTCTCGAACCCCTCCCCGCTCAAAATGTCGACACCGGTATGGGTCTTGAGCGTACTCTCGCTGTCATTAATAACAAAAAAAGTGTTTATGAAACTGACCTTTTTGAGAATACTCTCGAGCATATCAAAAGAATCGTCGGAGAAGTAAATTATGTCGAGCGAGGAGCAAGAATCATTGCTGATCACCTCCGAACAGCAGTCCATATGATTGCAGACGGAGTGAAACCAAGCAATACAGATCGTGGCTATGTCCTCCGCCGACTGCTCCGTCGAGCTATCCGCGAAGCACACAAGATGGGACACGAGGATGCCTGTCTCGCACAAGTGGCTCGCGACTTTATCCGTCTCTATGAAAATGTGTATGCATCTGTAAAAAATAATGAAGCTGTGATTATCGATGAAATCAGTATGGAGGAGGCGAAATTTCAAAAGACAATCAAAAACGGTTTTCGGGAACTTTCAAAACTCCAATCTATCGATGGGAAAGAAGCATTCTGACTTTTTGAAACCTACGGTCTCCCATTTGAAATGATTCGTGATGAAATTATTGAAAATGGTGGAAGTCTTGCAACAAATTTTGAAACTGACTTCGATGCAGCTATGACCGCTCATCAAGACCTCTCACGAACTGCCTCAGCTGGTATGTTTAAATGAGGACTCGCGGATCATAGCGAGATAACCGTTCAGCTCCATACAGCTTGTCATCTGATGCTCGCTGGTCTCCGAAAAGTCCTCGGTCCTCATATCATGCAAGCTGGTTCAAATATCACACCAGAGCGATTGCGTTTTGACTTCACGCATCCAGAAAAGATGACACCAGAGCAAATCGCAGCGGTTGAGGAATTCGTCAACAACGCTCTGAAATCTCACATCACAGTAACCATGAATGAAGAACCAAAAGAAAGTGCGAAAGCTCGCTGAGTCCTCGGAGCTTTTTGGGAGAAATATCCTGACACCGTGAAAGTCTACACGATGGTCGGCGATGATGGAATAGTCTACAGCGAAGAACTCTGTGGCGGGCCTCATATCGGGGAATCCTCAACGATGGGAACATTTAAAATCCAAAAAGAAGAAGCATCTTCTGCGGGAGTGAGACGAATAAAAGCAGTTTTGCAGTAAAACTATGAATACTCCTCGCCATCATAATCTCTGAATATTTGTTCATATTGATGCTGGTAAAACTACCATAACAGAAACAATGTGGAAAATCGGACAGCAAATGACAGAGGAACAGGAAGAAGAAAGAAAGCGAGAGCCAAAATGATTAACTGTCTGAGATAGGATTGCAACAAAACTTATTGAACAACTCTTAAAATAATACTATGACTACATCTGGAAAAATCACCGTCGAAATAATCCACACCACTGCCAATATAGGCAAGCAGGGAGAGATAAAGGAAGTATCTCTAACCTATGCCCAAAATAAGCTCTTTCCTGAGGGAATTGCAAAAGAATACAAACCGCAACCATCCAAGGATGAAAAAAGAGCCAAGATCTATGTAAATCGATTTGAGATCACAAAACGACTGCATGAAAAGACACTTATCGTCCACATGACACATGAACAGGGAAAACTCTCAGAAGCCATTAATCAAGATTGGGTGGTAGCAAAAATTCGTGAGAAATTTCATATCGCTCTCCTCCCTGAGACGATTCGTCTCGATGAAAAGACGATTAAGAAAGCGGGAAAATATACCATTCATCTCGACCTCGCACCCGATGCGTACGCACAAATGGTGTTGGAGTTGCATTAAGAAATTCAAGGCATAGGCTAAGACGAAGGAACAGGAAAGAATTAAACCAAACAAACAAAACTAATTAAACCAATTAAACTATGTATCTCGGCATCGACTATTGAACCCATAATATCTGAGTAGCCATCGCAGTAGTGGGTATTGCTATTCCTCATGGTGTTTTTGAACACGAAGAATTTTTTGAGATGCTTCCTGAACTGGTGGAGAAAAAGAAAGTGAAAACAATCGTTATCGGAGAGGCAATCGGCTATGATGCTTATGGGAAACAAAAAAAGAGATTTGAAAAAGCCATTGAACGAATAAGAAAAACAGTACCAGGAATTGAGATTGTGGTGCAGGATGAAGACCTTACCACATTTGAAGCTCAGGAATCGCTCGGGAAACTGGGATCAGAAGATCACCTTGACGATATCGCTGCGAGCATTATACTCCAGCGGTTTATAGATAACCACTTTTAGATGAAGATATCACTGTCATTTGTTCTCGATGGAAATCGTCGTTGGGCCAAAGAAAAATGAAAAAATACACTTTTCTGACATACTGCATGAGTAAAAAAGGTACAAGAAGTTATGCAATGGCTCAATCATAGCCAAGAGGTCGATGAGTGCGTTTTTTGGTGCCTTTCTCGAGCAAATCTTGGTCGAGAGATCGAAGAACTCAAAGGACTCTTTTTTCTCTTAAAACATTATTTAAAAAGATTTAAAAAGGAACTTATAGACAATAAAACCGCCTTTTTAGCTATTGGTGAGATTTATTTACTCCCAAAAGATATCCAAAAACAAATCGCAGAACTGGAAGATGCAACACGACAATTTATGTCTCATCGTCGTCTCGGATTATGATTGGCTTATGATCGTGACTATGATCTGATCCGTGCCACACATGCAGTCATCAAAAAATATCCCGATATCACTGACCCAAAAGAGATAGAGAGTCATCTCGGAGAATGTGGATATGCTAAAAATATGCGAAATCCGACGGTCCTCGTCCGCACTGGAGCAAAAAAATGAAACCGAACGAGCGGAGCATTTATGGGGCGAGAAACTGAAATTCATTTCACGGAAACATTGTGGCCAGATTTTTCTTTGGATTCACTCAAAAAACTCATAGAATGAGTGAAGAAAAAAGAACACACATATGGACTCTAAGTCAACTCACATATCTATCGTAAACCGCAAAGCTCTTCATGACTATGAACTTATCGAGGAGCATGAGGCAGGTATAGAGCTCTTTGGCTGGGAAGTAAAGAGTATTCGTCAGGGATCTTGCCAGCTCAAAGGTGCCCATATTCTCATCCGTTCTGGAGAAGTCAAAATCGTTGGCATGCATGTGAGCCCTTACAAATTTAGTGTTGATAGCGATGTATGAGTCAAACGAGAAAGAAAACTTTTTCTCAAAAAAAGTACTATCCTCCGTCTCGAGCAAAAAACTGGGGAACAAGGTATGACGCTGATACCAGCCAGAATTTATACCAAATGAAACCTGATAAAAGTCTCTGTCGCTCTCGGAAAAGGAAAAAAACAATATGATAAACGCGAGGTCATAAAAAAACGAGATATGCAACGAGCAGTAGCAATAGAAATTCACGGAAAATAAACTTCCACCTTTCTTCTCTCTTCTCTCTTCTTTTTTATTTTGAATATCATATCTCCTTCTCATCCGCTTATACATGCTTTTTTACTCCAAAAATGAGCATTGAAAGATGTAAAAAACATTATCGTAGAAACAGATGCTGATGCCATAAAATTCAAAACCTATCTGGATGCATTATCGAATACAGAACATACTAAAAAACCAAAAGAATACCAAGTGATATCAGGATACAATGATGTTCTTCGAACGATTCATTTTGAGGAAACAATAGGTATCTATTCGTCCCAAACAGCGCTCGATCCTCCTACTAACACCGATGCAAAGAAGACGTGAATTCTCGTCTTAGAACAAGATACGCTTCTTTCCGAAAAGGAACTCATCGGTTGGCTCACGGACAATGGTTATGAAGCGAAGAAATCGACAGATATCAATACGTACCTGCGACAAGGAGATACTATCAGCATTCACACTCTTCAGGGTCATCTACAGATAAGTTTTTTTAGTGAAAAAGTTGAAACTATCTATCTCGATACTCGGCCTATTCGAAAGTACACCTTAATTAGCTTACTGTAGTTTTTTTGAGAGTTATTTTAGCAAATTCTCAGAGAATATATCCGAGAATAGGGAGGATAACCATATACCCAAAATGAGCTATCGTGAGTGAAGAAAATGATACAAATCAAAAGCGTGCACCGAGAGGCGACATAAGAAGTCCAAAGTGAAGAATCACTGAGAGAGCAACCGCTCATACGAGCCATCGATTTACCCTGAGATCAAAAGCACCAAGACGACCACATCCGAGAGAACGTAACATCTGATATAGTACAGAAGTGGTGACAGCAAGCGTCTGAGCGAGCATGAGATTTTCTTTGTAAAATAAGAGAAAAATACTTCCTACTACGAAAGTACCAATAATACCTGAGATGACGATAAATCATTTTATACCAGCCAGCAGACTTTCATCAACTGGTTTTCTCTGCATCACATCTTGTTCTGTATCCTGTGTTGAGAGTGCAAGAGCGGGGAAACTATCAGTCACGAGATTGATCCATAGAATCTGTATCGCAAGAAATGGAACAATCAGGGCATCGTGAAAGAATATGACTGCAAGAGCGACGAGAAAAACCTCATAAAAATTACAGGCCAGCAAGTATTTTATAAATTTTTTCGTATTATCATATACCCGTCTCCCCTCTTCAACTCATGCAACAATGGAAGCAAAATTATCATCGAGTAAGACCATGTCAGATGCATCACGTGCGACATCAGTTCAGCGAATACCCATAGCAATTCCGATATCAGATTGTTTGAGTGCAAGGGCATCATTGACACCATCTCCCGTCATTGCCACGATATGTCATTGTGCCTTGAGGAGACGAATGATACGGAGCTTATCTTGAGGAGCAATACGTGAAAATATACTGATAGATTTCAGTTTTTCAGAGAGCTCTTCATCAGTCATATCGGCAAGTTTTGTAGCATCGAGAGTTTCTCCTGCAAGCCCAATCATATTCCCTACTGCACCAGCTGTAAGCTCAGAATCACCTGTGATCATAATCACACGTATTCATGCTGTCTGGCATATCGCAATAGCTGGAGCCACCTCAGGACGTGGAGGATCCATCATGGCAGTAAATCCGACAAAGACTAAGCCCGATTCCGATTCCTCCAGAGTGATCTTCTTTGTTCATTCTTCTTTGTTCATTCTTCATTCTTCATTTTGTACTTTGTCTTTTGTCTTTTGTATTCATGAGAGGTCTCGATATGCCATCGCCAGTACCCGCTTACCACCTCTAGCATACTGCGCAAAAATGTCATACAGTTCTTTTTTTCTTTCTTCTGTAAGAGAAACAATTTCTCAATTCAAAAGTTCCGAAGTGACCAATTCCATAATTCGTTCTGGTGCTCATTTTACATATGAACGCAAAAATGTACCATGATCTCGAATAATAGACATACGCTTTCGTTCACTATCAAATGGGAATTCTAAAAGAGAGGGGTATCGTGATTCTATCTCAGATTTCCTACACTGCAGAGATTCAGCAAATTGAAGAAGTCCAATCTCTGTCGGATCACCGAAGAGCTGTTCTTTTCCTGATGAATCTTTTCCATATCCTGCCTTATTGCACCCCACAGATATCTCAAGTAATATTTTCTCACCCTCTTCATCGTGTCACTCATCACTCGTCACACGTCACTTTCAATTTGTGTAAATATCAACAACCTGCATTTCAGATTTTGTCAGCGTACCTGTTTTATCAGTACAAATAACCGTCACACGTCACAGTGTTTCTGAGGAAGGCAGTTTGCGCACGAGGACATTTTTTTTGACAAGACGTTTCGTCGCAAGTGCAAGTCATAAGGCAACTACTGCTGGGAGTCATTCGGGAATAGCTGAGACAGCGAGACTGACCGCTACTAATAGAGAATGACTTATATTCCCACCTGAAAACACGAGAATAGCGACAATAATAAGACAGAGAATGACAATAAAAATAGCAATCTTACGGGAGAATTCTTCGAGTTTACGAGAAAATGGGTTGGCCTCATCGACGATTTGCCCGACCATCCCAGAAATATGTCCGAGTTCTGTATTGGCACCAGTTGCGACCACAACAGCCCGACCAGATCCAGCCGCAACAGCTGTCCCCTGATACACCATATTGACCCTATCAGAAAGAGGTGTATTTTCAGTGATAATATTTTTCGTTTTTTCCTGGGCGACACTTTCACCCGTAAGAATCGCTTGATTGATACGAAGTCATGCAGATTCTATGATACGAGCATCCGCCACTATTCTCTCTCCTTCATCGAGGAGGAGGATATCTCCTGGCACAACATCAGATGCTGAGATAACCTGGAGAAATCAATCACGCATAACTCGTGCCTGCGGCGTCAAGAGTGAACGAAGATGTTCGAGTGTTTTTTCTGTTTTAAATTCTTGAGCTACACCAATAAGGGTATTAATGACGACGATAATAAGGATAACAGTGGCATCGATATAGGATTTTTCGAGAAGAGCTGAAAACACAGCGGCGGCAATCAATACCCACACGAGCGTTGATTTTAGCTGCTCACCTATCATCGCAAAGATGCTTCTTCGTTTGGGTTGTGGGAGTCTATTATATCCAACATGTTTTAATATATCACTCGCTTGCTGCCCCGTAAGTCATTGCGGTGAAACTGAAAATGCAGCAAGTGTTTCTTCTATCGGAAGAGAATGAAAATTCATCATACTCTGATAGTACCTTATTTTTGTTTTAAAAGCAAGACAATAAGCTATTTTGTACTTTGTATTCTGTATTTTGTATTTTTTGGTGCCCCGAACAGGAATCGGACCTGTATTTGCTCGTTAGGAGTGAGCTGTTCTTCCATTAAACTATCGGGGCGTTTCGCTAGAAGCCAGTATATTCAATGACTCAAAGTTGCAAGGTTGATTTTATAGGTTTTTCTCTATACTGCCGATATATTATTTCCTGTGTTTTATTATGGCCGCTGAAAAAGGTAATGTCATCGTCAGTTTCGACAACGTCTGTTTCTCATTTAATGATAAGAAAAAAATCATCCTCGAATGTGCTGATTTTACTGTGCGTGAAAATACCAAGATCACGATTATGGGACAAAATGGCGCTGGTAAGTCCACGATTTTTAAGCTCCTGATGCGAGAGCTGAAGCCAGAATCAGGGCAAGTGAATATCGTCGCATGAAATAAAATCGCGATTGCCAGGCAAGTGCTTCCTCGAGACCAACTTCATCTGACTCTTGAAGAATATTTTGCAACTGCTTTCCCAACGAAAGAAAAACATCTTGATAAAAAAATCGAAGAAGTGATGGACGCTGTCAATCTCACTGTGAGCACAAAGAAACAGCTCAAAGATCTCTCTGGTGGACAACAAGCTCGTGTCCTCCTCGCCTATGCCCTCATCCAAAAACCAGATATCCTCCTCCTCGACGAGCCAACCAATAATCTCGATGCCGATGGTATCGGACATCTTCTCAGTTTCCTATTAAGCTATGAAAAAACAGTGATTGTGATTAGTCACGATGCAGACTTTTTGAATGTCTTCACCGACGGAGTCCTCTATCTCAATGTCCAGAAACATCAGGTCGAGCAATACTGGGGCGACTACTATACCGTTATGGAGGATATACAAACTCAGATCGAGCGAGAACGGATGCAAAATGCTCGAATGGAAAAGGAGATTCAAGAGAAAAAAGACAAAATTAACTTCTTCGCAAATAAAGGAGGTAAGATGCGCAAACTCGCGAGCAAGATGCGAGACGATGTCGAGGAAGCAGAAGATAATACTGTCATCGTCCGAAAAGATGATAAAACCATTCAAAAATTTCATATTGATTATGGGAATTTTATCGGACCGATTATCACCATCTCAAAAATCACCCTGATGAATCGTGAACACGAAATAGTCGCTCACGATATGGAACTCGTTATCACAAAATGAGAACGCTATATTCTCACGGGGCCAAATGGTATCGGTAAATCGACGCTCCTCAAGAAACTCGTCAATAAAACTGACCCCTATGCTGTGATTACTGAAGGCGTAAACATCGGTTATTACAGTCAAGATTTCGAAGCACTTGATATGGAACAAACGGTCTGGGAATCACTCCAATCTGTTACTGATGTTATCACTGACCAGGAGACATTTCGAGTCGCATCACAGTTTCTCCTCACAAGTGATCTCCTCAAAAATAAAGTCTATTCTCTTTCCGAATGACAAAAGGGTCTCCTCTGTTATGCACGATTTATCATCCAAAAACCCGATCTCCTTATCCTCGATGAACCAACGAATCATATTAATTTTCGACATATTCCAGTGATTGCAGCATCTCTGAATACCTACGAGTGAGCCCTGATTATGGTCAGTCATGATGAAGGATTTGTACAGGCAATTGAAGATGTCCGAGAGATTGACCTCAAGCGGCTTATTAAATAAGTAATTTATTTCTATGGTAAAAATAGGAACACGCGCTGACTACCACAAAATTCTCAATGGTAGATCATGTCTCGGCAAAGAAGATTGCCCATTTTGTGATACAGAAAATATGAAAGAAGATATTATTTGGGAAGGTAAGAACTGGATTCTCCTTTACAATAAATATCCCTATACTGGTAATGATCGCCATATTGTCGCCATTCCTCGAGAGCACAAGACATTGAGTAGTGAACTCTCACCCGAAGAATTTACCGAACTCCACGACGTGCACACTCGTGTCAAAGGATTTTTCTGAGAAGAAAATTATTTCTCATTCACTCGTGAAACTTTTTCAAATACTCGAAGCGTTGAGCATTATCATATTCACTTTCTTGCAGGAATCATACAAGGCAAATATCTCAGAAAAATGCTCGAAAATCAGGGGTTTCCTGTCAAAGAAGACAAGCTGGAGATGAAAGTTGTAATTAGGGAAGGGGGAGTATAATTGTTTGTAATTATGCCCACTGATTTTAAAATATATTGCAACAAATGTAAAAATGAAAACAATCATAAAATTCTACGAGAAATAGAAGAAAGTTGATGGAATGATAATGTTGGTCAACACAAGGAAGTGTGGCAAATAAATAAATGTTTAGGCTGCGGAAGTAACAGTTTCAGATATAGTGGGTGGTGTGAGGAAGATCGCGATCCTGAAACATGAGATATTAAAGAGGATATAGAAATTTATCCCGACAGAGAGTTTTTGAAAATAGATATTAAAAATTATTACCGAACTCCTGCTACTATTAGAGCGCTCTGCAAAGAGACAATATGTGCATATAACAAGGATTTGTTTTTTCTTTGTGCAGCTTGATTAAGGGCAATTATAGAGGCCATTTGTACTGAAAAGAATATTCTAAGTGGCCCTGCCAAAGACCAGAAAACTGGAGAGCTCAAAAAACGAAAAAATCTAGAAGGCAGAATTAATGAATTAGCAAAGGTGGGTCTTTTAACAAATAAACAAGCAAATATTTTACATCAACAGAGATTTCTCGGAAATGATGCTTTACATGAATTCATACCAAGCTCATCAGAAACTCTAAAAATTGCAATTGAGATTGTTGATTATATATTGTATACTCTCTATGAAATAGTTGAAAAAGAAGAAACACTTGAAGCGTGGAGAGAATTAGATAAAAGAAAAGGATTAAAGCATAAACACTATACTAAATAACTTATTTTTATAAAATTCATTCTATGAAACCAACCATCGAAGAGCTTGAAAAAAATTATAATTCAATGAGAGACGACCAAATTCTAGGACTACTAGAGGAAGAAGGGATGAGACCTGAAGCGATAAAGATATTAAAAGATATAGTTAAAAAAAGATGACTCAAATATGAGAGCACTCCTACTAAACATCATGCACAGAAAAGTCTTAAAAAACAAGAAGAAACCCCAAAAAAAAATAAAACAATTATACGGAGAATTATAGAATGAATCTTAATAATAGGAGGAGTCATTCTAGCATTAGTATTATATGGAATTGCTGGTATGGCAGGAGATATAGTGGGGAAAAAATCCAATCAAGTAGACCTCTCAGAAGAAATGACTACATATGGGCTCCAATTAGGACAACTTAAAGAAAAATACTGAAATTCAGAAAATTCAATGAAAGATTTCTCGCAAGAAATAAAAAATATAAAGCAAGAAGGGGAACTAATAAAAGAAAGATTAGGAGCCGAAAAGTGGCAAGAAGAAATAGCATGAATGAAAATTTCATGGGAATATGCAACTTTATTAAAAAGAGATGCTATGATTTCTTTAGCAAACATACAGGAGGGTATTCCATATAAAATAATTAATTCTCAAGAATTAACAGATTTGGAAGAAAAAATGAAAAAACTCATAAAAAATAATTTTGAGAAAGTTCAGAAACAAAAACAATCAGAAGAAATTTCAATACAAAATATGATTGAAAAATGAGAGATTAACATTAAGGAAATTGATAAAAAATGATTAATAAAATCTGCTCAAGAGGCATTTACAAATTCATCTAAAAAAGATATTGAATTATATAATACTCTATTTAATTAACTTTTATATATGGCCAAAGAAGATATCATGATCGTGACCGTGCCAAATACGGCACTCTTCCCTACTGGTGCTCACCACGAGGGTTTTATTCCTCACGCTGAGCATGACTTACGTCGGGTTATCCTCGATAATTTTAGCTACACTCGTAGAGGAGATGCTGAAGTAGATTTTACGATGAAACAACCTATTTCCTACGCTGTTATCAGAAATACTGAATGAAAAGTATTTGCCTATCAGCGCGGCAGCAAACGAGAAGGATTTCACGAGACGCGTCTTGCTGGGAAGTGGGCATGTGGTATTGGTGGACATATCGAGGCAGAAGATGAAGAAACTGGGGATATCCTCGCAGATTCTCTCCGTCGTGAACTTGAGGAAGAGATCACACTCCACGGAAATATTCTCTCTATCGAACCAATCGGATATATCAACAGTGAAAAGGATGAAGTCAGCAAAGTCCATATCGGTGTCCTCTATGTGATCACAACTGACTCAAAAACTGCAGAAGGAAGCGAGGAAGTCGTGAATGAAGGTTTTTATACTTCTGACGAACTCAGAGAAATGATGGCAAATCCAGAGACAACATGGGAAGAGTGGACAAGAATCGCTTTACGAGCGATTCAAAGTAGTTAGTAGATAGTAACTAGTAGTTAGTAATTACTCGCTTATGGCCCACGATTTTCAAAAACTTACCGTTTGGAAGCTTGCTTTTGAGCTTAACAAAGATATATATTTGATAACCAAGAACTTTCCGAAAGAAGAAATATTTGGACTCACAAGTCAGATAAGGAGAGCAGCCATCTCAATACCAGCAAATATTTCCGAATGAGCTGGCAGAAAAACACCAAAAGATTTTTATCATTTTCTTTCAATCGCGCAAGGTTCCTGCAATGAAGTTCTCACAATGATTCTCTTGGCTGAAGATATTTGATATATTGATAATGAAACTGTTATAAATTTAATAAAAAAATGTGACGAAATTGGTAAAATGATTACCTGACTTCAAAAAACACTCAATTAACTCGCATCAATCTAACTACTAACTACGTGTTATCCGTCCCCCGTCTAACTACTACCTACTAACGACTAATTACTACTCACTATGCTTATAATATCGGATTTACATGCCCAGGTCGCTGAAACAGAAATTCTCAAATGAATTACGCTCACTATAGAAAAAGGTAAAAATACCTGTATTCTCGGGAAAAATGGCTCTGGAAAATCTTCTCTTGCGAGTGTTATTATGGGGAATCCTCTCTACGAAGTTACCGATGGCACTATCATGCTTGATGGAGATGATCTCCTGGCGATGTCACCGGAAGAACGTTCACTTCGAGGCATTTTTCTCTCTTTTCAAAATATCACAGAAATAAAAGGCATTAAAGTCAGTGAGTACCTCAGAACTATTTATAATCTCCATCTCCCAAGGATTGCACCTGGCACAGCTCCGCTCTCCCCCATGCTCTTTAGTCGTTTTATAAAACCTATTCTCATAACCTGTGATATTCCTGAATCATTTCTCGAACGTGATCTGAATGTATGATTTAGCGGAGGAGAAAAGAGGAAACTGGAAGTATTGCAGCTCAAACTGATAGCACCAACCTATATTATCCTCGATGAAATAGATAGTGGTTTGGATCTCGATGCCTTCCAACTGGTCGCAAAAATGCTCTCCGAATGTGCGAGTCCAGAGCGAAGTATTATTATTATCACACATTATTTTGAGATTCTTGAAAGTATTCCTGTAGACCAAGTGATTGTGATGCGTGATGGAAAGATAGAGCGCTCTGGAGGACAAAAACTCGCTACAGAAATACGGCGAAAAGGTTTTAATGAGAAATAAGATGAGTGTCAAGAGCAATGCCTCTCTCAAAGATTTGCACTCACAAAAAAACTCTGATAGGATACTGATATATGAAAAACTCCTACCAATCCCAACGCGAAGAAACCATTATCGCTCAAAAAAACAGTGCGAAGAAAACGCTTATCACAACCTATAAACTCCCAAAAAGTACGAAGTACATAGGATGTATCGATTTAACCGATGTGAAAACACGAGAATTTATCATCCAATGACTCGTCGATATCGGAGTAAGTGTTTTTGTTATAGGAAAAACATCTGTGGAGAGTGATTATATCCGTGTTGTAAAAGATTTTTCTGATACGCTTCTTTCTGGATGTGACTTTCTTGTCTCTGATACACAAACAAACCCCGCTCGAATTACAGCATGTATTCTCGCTGGTATCGTCCCAATAGTCCCAAAAAATACACCATTTAAAAATATGTTTTCTCAGTTTAACCCGATGGAATTTACGGGGAATAGTTATATCTACGAAGGTGGTCAATATCAAATCTTTGCAAGTACTGTGGCACTACTCGAAAATATGAAGTTCCCTGCTGATCGTGAGATTCTCCTCAAAAATGTCGTGAAGACGCTGTAAATTTAGACATAAAAGACCAAAAATCAGCAAATAAGTTTCATCTATAAAAAATAATAGAGAGACTTGTCAACTGATTTTTTTTGCTCCGTTCATTTTTTTTCTACACTGAAAGCATGACAAAAAACCTCGTAATAGTCGAGTCTCCTGCCAAAGCAAAGACCATAGAAAAGTATCTCGGAGCGGATTTTACCGTCAAAGCATCTGTCGGACACATCCGAGATCTCGAGAAAAAGAAGATGGGAATCGATATAGAAAATGGATTTATCCCCACCTATATCGTCGACGAGGATAAGAAAAAAATCGTTTCGGATCTCAAAAAACTCGCAAAATCTGCAGAGAATATCTGGATAGCTACCGATGAAGACCGTGAATGAGAAGCTATTGGTTGGCACCTCTGTGAGGCGATTGGCCTCGACACGAAAACGACGAAACGAATCGTGTTTCATGAAATCACCAAAAAAGCGATAGAACATGCGATACAAAATCCGCGCACGATTGATCAGAATCTCGTCGACGCACAACAGGCACGGCGTATTCTCGATCGTATCGTAGGATTTGAAGTCTCCCCTATTCTCTGGAGAAAAGTACCAAGCGGAACGACACTCTCAGCAGGACGCGTACAATCAGTCGCCATGCGTCTCGTGGTCGATCGTGAAAAAGAAATCGAAGCATTTATACCGACAGAATCTTGGAAAGTAAAAGTACAACTTGAAAAAAAACTGATTGCGGAACTCGTAAAAGTAAAAGGCAAGACACCAGGATTTAAAACACAAAAACAGATTGAAGATTTCCTCAAAAATTTCGGAGAAGGAATAGAGGTAAAGCTCTGAGAAAAGGAAAAAACACTTATTGCTACACTGAAACAGAAATATCCATTTGTCCTCGAAGAAGTCGATACCAATGAGACATTTCGATTACCAGGAGCACCATTTACGACTTCCACACTCCAGCAAGAAGCGAGTCGAAAAATGGGATTCTCTGTGAAGCAGACGATGACAACAGCTCAGATGCTTTATCAAAATGGACATATATCCTATATGCGTACTGACTCTGTGAATCTCTCTGCTGAAGCAATGGCTGATTGCAAAGAATATATCAATAAAAATTACGGCAAAGAATATAGTATGGTGGAGGGGCGAAAATATACGACCAAAATGGCTAATGCACAAGAAGCACACGAAGCAATCCGTCCAACCCATATGGAAAATGATCCCAACACAATAAAACTCGATTGAAATGATCTCCGCCTCTACAAGCTCATCTGGGAGCGAACCGTCGCAAGCCAAATGCAAGCAGCAAAAATAGAAACAACCACCTATAATTTTTGCCCTAGCTCCCCTGACAAGGGGGGTGTCGAAGGCGGGGGGTTAGGCATTGATTCAAAATGGCAAACAAAATGACAAGTAATTCTTTTTGACGGTTTTATGAAGGTCTATACCGAAGGAAAAGACGATGAGGATGAGGAGGAAGGAGAAGTCACACTCCCAGCTATCAAAAAATGAACCACTCTCGAATCTGAAGTTTTCACAGGAAATCAAGTCTTCTCTCGACCTCCTGGACGCTATACCGAAGCCACACTCGTCAAAAAACTCGAGTCTGAAGGTATCGGTCGACCATCCACCTACGCGCCAACGATTACAACAGTTATGGACCGAGGATATGTCGAGAAAAAACAAAAATATCTCTTCCCCACTTCCCTTGCACGTCTTGTTAGTGAATATCTGGAAAAGAATTTCGCAGATATGATGGACTATAAATTCACGGCGAATGTAGAAGAAGAATTCGATAAAGTCTCCCGTGGAGAGATCCAATGGCAGAAAATGCTCAAAAGTTTTTACAAAGATTTTCATCCTCAAGTTGAAAGCGCAGGTGATTCAGAGAGAGTTACTGGTGAGAGAATCCTCGGAAACCATCCAAAAACTGGTGAACCGATGTCAGTTCGTATGGGACGATTTGGTCCCTTTGTACAAATAGGCGAAAAAACGGAAGATAAAAAACCTACTTTTGCGAGCATCCCTGCTGGTATGGATATGGAAACAATTACTATGGAACAAGCACTCGAAATATCATCACTTCCAAGAGTTCTCGGAATCCACGAAGGACAAGAAGTGAAAGCAAGTATTGGAAAATTTGGCCCATATGTCGTCCGTGAAAAAACATTTGTTTCTATTCCAAAAGATGCCCCCTACACAGCATATACCATAACACTGGAAGAAGCTCTTGGACTCATCGCAGCAAAACAATCAGGTACCAGCAATGTCATTATGGAATTTGGTGATATCCAGGTCTTACGAGGAAAATTTGGTCCTTATATGAAACAAGGGAAAGATAATTTTCCACTTCCAAAAAAATACAAAGATGACCCGAATGCGCTCGATGAGGCAACTTGTAATGAAATAATTATGAAAAAAATATGAGAAAGTGCACCTGTGGTAGAAAAACCAAAGAAAAAAGTTGGGAAGAAAAAATAATTACCCTCCTATCCTCTTCCCCTGAACATCAGAAGTCTTTTTTCCGTCGACTTTGAGAGCGAGTTGTCCACAGGCAGCATCGATATCATCGCCCATAGTATGACGTACCGTGGAAGGAATTCAGTATTCTTCGAGAACACGTTGAAATTTCTTGATAATCAGTGTGGATGTCGGCTGCATATCATCGCCCATAATCCCCTCGCCAGCGTTGTAGGGGATAAAGTTCACATGTCCGAGCCGCCCCTTCATCAGTTCCGCGAGTTCATGAGCGTACTGAGGTTTATCGGTCACTCATTTGATCATGATATATTCATAGAAGATACGTTTATTCGTCACAGCCACATATTCATCGAGCGTTTTCATGAGTTCATCGAGTGGATAGGTAGTATCCACAGGCATTATGGCTCGACGCGCTTCATCATTTGGAGCGTGCAGAGAGATTGCGAGACTAATCTGCGGATGATCGACCATCAGCTTTTTAATTCATGGAACAATTCAGCAAGTTGAAATAGTGATACGTCGTTCTGAGAAATTGAGACACTTCGGACCACAAAATATCTCCAATGCTTTTTTGACTTCTGGATAATTGAGAAATGGTTCGCCCATTCCCATAAAGACAATATTGCGGACTTGAATACCTTCTTTTTTGAGAAGATGAATAGCAATCATCACCTGTTCGACGATTTCCCCTACTGTGAGATTGCGGAGTAAGCCAAGCTTTCCTGTCGCACAAAAACTACACGCCATCGGACAACCTACCTGGCAGGAGATACAGACGGTAGTACGGCCAGAGAGATGCCGCATAATCACAGATTCTATATGATGACCATCATACGTGTCGAGAAGAAGTTTGGTTGTCTGACCATTTGAGGAAGTTGCCACATGACTGAGAGTGAGAATATGTTGGGTAAATTCTGCCTGCATCGCCTCACGAAGCTTCTGAGAAATCGTCGTGCACGATGAAATATCCTCTACGAGGTCCTTATAGAGAGAATGCTGAATTTGTGTCAGACGAAAAAGTTTCTCTCCCTGTTCAATGAGAAATTTGGTAAGTGCAGCTGTATCGTAGATAGAATGCATGAGGGCATGATACGAAAGTAACAGATTTTGCAAGGAGAGACAGAAAATACAGTTATAGCATTGTAAATCAATAAAAATTATATAGAATTCCTTACAATAATCTTATATGAAACTTACTATTCTCGGAAGCGGGACCATCGTTCCCTCACTCCAGCGCAGTGCCCCATCGTATCATCTACAAATAGGAGTTCGACAAATACTCATAGATTGCGGGCCATGAACACTGATACAACTTGAAAAAGCAAAATTGAGTTATAAGGATATTGATATGATATGCATATCTCACTACCATATTGATCACATCTCCGATCTTAATCCTCTCATCAGTGCATTTAAGTGGACACCGAATTACAATCGAGAGAAAGATTTGACCATTATCTGACCAGTATGATTTCAAAATTTTTACGAAACATATATACAACCCCTCTCCTGATCACCACTTCCAAACACATATAAAATTATTATTCGTGAAATAACGGATTTTATAGAGTATGCCGAGTTTCGTATCGAGACATACAAAACTCGTCACACAGACAATAGTTTGGCATACAAATTTTTAGAAAACTGAAAAATAGTCACCCTCTCATGAGACACGGATTTTGACCTATGATTAGCACAATTTGCTAAAAACTCAGACATATGTGTCTTGGAATGCTCCTTTGCTAATAATTGAAAGGTTGCTGGGCATCTCATCTCAAAAGAATGTGGAGAAATAGCAAAACAGGCAAGTGTAGGGAAACTCATTTTATCGCATCTGTATCCTATCCCAGAAGAAACACGTCTTCTAGAAACTCAACAGCTATTTCTGAATACTATTTTAGCTGAGGATTTAATGACGTTCAGTATTTAATTGCAAGAAGATAAATAATTTTGCAAAATAAAAATATTTCATATAGTACTTCCACTTTGGGTGATTAGATAGGTTCGAAGTGGGGTTTGCTCACTTCTCGTGGTGAGAGCATCTGCCGATTCGATGCTCCGAAAGACATAAAATTATGGGTGACTAGCTCAGTTGGTTAGAGCATCTGCCTTACAAGCAGAGGGTCACAGGTTCGAATCCTGTGTCACCCACCATTCCTCGCTTTACGAGATACGAATGGTGCAGCCCATTGAATAATAAATTTCATCCGTCATTGGATGATTTTTTTATTATTTTCCAAACTCAGTAAACTCAGTAAACTCAGTAAACCTAATAAACTTTTTCACATGTATCTTCTTGCCTTTGAATCCTCTTGTGATGACACATCAGTCGCTCTTCTGCGAGACGATGAATTGATTTGTATGAAGACGCATACACAGCTTGAACATATTGCAACAGAAGGTGTCGTCCCTGAAACAGCCGCTAGACTGCACGCAAATCATGTCTTCGAACTTCTGGAAGAAGTATTAAAAATATGAACTATAACCTTGAAAGATATTGATATTTTTGCAGCCACGAGTGAACCAGGATTAATCCCCTCACTTCTTATCGGGAAAACTGTTGCTAAAACACTCGCGACATCCCACAAAAAACCTCTTATTTGGGTCAATCATATCGAGGGGCACATTTTCTCTGTGCTTCTGGAACGAAAACTCCAGGATTTGAAATTTCCCGCTATCGTTCTTTCAGCTTCTGGTGGACACAATGATCTCTTCCTCTGGAAATCACTCTATGAGATTGAAAAACTTGGATGAACCCTCGATGATAGTGCGGGAGAGAGTATGGATAAAGTGGGGCGGTCTATGGGGCTTCCCTTTCCTGCAGGTCGAGAAGTCGATGAACTGGCGCAAAAGTACACTCCTAAAATTCACACCAATATTCCCAAATTCCCCCTTGTTCTGCCGGCTGATTCACTTGATTTCTCATTTTCAGGACTCAAATCAGCCGCAATTCGAGAAATCGAGCTCAGAAAAATATTGAAGATTCGAACACAAGTAGGACAGGATATGCCAGATATATCTCAAAATAAAAATATATGAATTACTCCCCCCTGACAAGGGGGGCAGGACAAAAAGAATGAAGTTGGGGGGTTCTACATCCCCTATCGTCATGACCTCACTAAAAAAGCACAGGAAAATCGAAGTAATCCAGCTCCGTTTGAATATGATACGTATTACAAGATATTAAAAGTATGAAATCTGGGGGACTATAAATTTCTCCGTCAGAAACCTCTACTCGATTATATAGTAGATTTTTACTGTTCAGAACTATGACTTATTATAGAAATAGATGGCGATAGTCATGGAGAGCAAGAAAAATATGATAAAAAAAGAACGGCCGATCTCGTATCTCACTGACTCACTATTTTGCGATTTACAAATTGGGATATTCTCCATAACAAAGAAGGTGTTTTCGAAACAATTACACAGTGGATAAAAGAAAAAATATCATACTCAACCCCCCCTACCCCCCCTTATCAGGGGGGAGGAAATTCCTCCGAAGAATCATGAATTCTTACAGAAAACGATCGAATAGAAATTGCCTATGGATATCAAAGTATCGTCACAGAGATACTCACTCAAAGAGTTATACAGGCCTCCAAAATACACCAAACACACACTATTTGTCTCGTCGGTGGTGTCAGTGCTAATTCGGCACTTAGAGCGAAAGTAGAACAGTTCTGAAAAGATTCCAACATCCCTGTTTTTCTCCCAAAATCACTCAAATATTGTGGTGATAACGCTGCTATGATAGGCATACGTGCCTATTGGGAGTATAGAAAGTAAAGTTCTTGTTTTTTTGTCTCATTTTCCTATACTACTCGCATGTCAGAAACAACTCACCAGTCACTCTATCAGAAGTATCGACCACACTCATTTGAGGATGTAGTAGGGCAGGATTTTATCAAAAAGGTCCTGATGAATTCTTGTCGAAATCACACACTACACCACGGATATATATTTTTTGGATTTCATGGGACTGGAAAGACGACATTGGCTCGTATCTTCGCTCAAACCGTAAACTGTACCAATATTCTCCCTGATGGAAATCCTTGTGAAAAATGTGAGAACTGTCTCGCTTTTGCCAATAAACGGATGATGGATGTGATAGAGATAGATGCTGCGAGCTATACGGGTGTAGAGAACATACGAGAAGTTATCGAGCATGCTAAATTCACTCCGAGTCAAGGAAAATACAAGATCTACATCATCGACGAGGTCCATATGCTCTCAAAATGAGCATTTAATGCCCTTCTCAAAACACTCGAGGAGCCACCACCACATGTGATATTTCTCCTTGCAACAACGGAAATAAACAAGGTACCTGATACGATATTATCACGAGTCATTCGTTTTGATCTCGAGAGAATCAATGATACAGATATGCGCTGACTCCTCGAAAAAATATGTAAAAAAGAAGGGATAAAAATAGAACCTGGAGCACTCGACCTCATCATCCATCGATCCAGATGAAGTCTCAGAGATTCTCTCACAATACTCGAAAAATGTATTCTCGACAAGACATTGACACAAGCATATGTGGAGAGCGCTCTCCAGCTCGTGGGCCCGGACTTTCTCGCAAAAACACTTGATGCTTGTATAAGTTGAGATGGTTATAAAATACAAGAAGTGTTCGAAGTAATACAAAAAACGGGCGTTAATGTGAGGACTTTTGCAGGACAAATGACCGAATGGATAGCAAATCACATAGAAGAAGCGCTCGCAAAAAAACAATTTCCTCTCTATAAGAGTGTCTTCGACCGATTTACGAGAATCTATGTGGAGAGCAAACAAGTTTCGGTCCCTATGGATGTCCTCACGATGTCTCTCTGCGAGTGTATCACAAAAAATAGTGAAGCTATACATTATTATAAAACCCAGGAATATAAAGAGCTAAGTTCCCCTGACACCGCACCAACGCCAGATATGCCAAAAAGGATTCCAAAAAACGAAGACGATCTCACAGAATCTTCTGATGAATGAGAAATTATACTGACAGAGGAAGTTATTGAGATTCCCGCAATCCTCGAGGGTATATCCACAATAGATCCACAAGAAAATGCTTCTTTTTCAAAAGAATTCTTTCTCCAAAAACTTATCGAAAGAGGTATAAAACAAAATCTTCTTCCTCTTCTCAGAACAGCAGATATAGATTTGACTGATGGAATTATCACTATAAAGACAACATCTTTTGCAGAAACTCGATGCCGTGAAGGGAATCACTGGAATATGATCGAAACCGTCGGGTATGCTCTAGGGGCAAAAAAAGTAGAAATAGTTCTTCTCATAAATGAAACACTAACAAATACAAAAAGCGAGTCTCCTACTGATATTGCCGAAGAGATATTTGGATAATGAAAAATTTGCTTTTCGGTGAAAACGCATAGCATAGAGTTATGCGAAAATTCCTCTCTCAGTTTATATTTACCCGTTCTTTTGCCGAACATACAGTATCTTTTTTGGGGATACTTCTGATTGTCTATCTCTGAAAAGAGTTCTTGGTATTCTTTTTGACTGCTTTTTTGTGTGCTTCACTCTTTGGAAATTCCTCACGATATGTCCATCTTTTTGTGGCAAAAAGAAAGAATAATATCCCAGAAAGTATTCGATTTCTCATCGTTAAAATAACATGAGAAAAAACACTCCTCTCAATACTCTACATCTTTTTTGCATTGCTCTGTATCTATATTTTCTCAGATATAGGTCCAACGCTGATTACTGATATAGCTCAGTTATTACAGGATTTTTCACAGAAATTTGGAATTGATCTCGGATCTTTTGGATTACAGAGCACGCTCTGACAATGGCAAAATATATCCACGCAAATTAGTGATTTTATCAATGTCATCTCCCCTACCACCGATACAAAAGAGATTGTCGCAAAAGTTATTCATATTGGAAGTATATTTTTCCAGATTATTTTTGGTTATATCGTCAGTTTTGTATGGCTCCTGGAAAATAATACAGCAAAAACCTATCTTTCCCAGCTCAAACAAGGTCCATTTGCATTCTTTTATAATGATCTTCGGATTATCTTCCGAAAAATAACCCATAGCTTCTGACTCGTGTTTTATGCACAATTCAAAATAGCCGTCGTAAATACTATTTTGACAGTCCTTGGGCTCGTGATTATAGGATTTTTTTATGGGCTACTTTCGCTCGACGGTGGTACAACATTTCCATACTTACTTGCGCTGGGCTTTATTACGTTCTTGACGAGTTTTGTGCCAATACTTGGGGTTTTTATTAGTGGTATACCGATTCTCTTTGCGGGCGTAGTTGCCTACCCTGGATGGGGTATCATTATAACGATTTTATCGATGCTCCTCATCATCCATGTGATAGAATCCTATATTCTCAATCCACGAATTGTCGGACAATCTCTGAATATTCCTGCACCAATTATATTTATTATACTATTCGTCTCAGAGCACTTTGTGGGTATTGGAGGTTTTTTCCTCTGAGTACCACTCTACATCCTCCTCCTCGAATTTATCACATGAGCAGGAAAAGCGATCGAAAAGTATATTCACCAACAAAAAATCGTATAAATGCCAGAAGTAATAAGCCGGATTCTGTGTCTCGACATATATCTCTCTAGGTCAGAAATTGCTCTCTGACTCAAGCGCATACCCCCCACCGAAGCGGGACCAGTATGCTTGCATCACCTGGGGTTTACCGAGACATTTCGATTGCTCGAATGCCTCTCAGCGAGGAAAAGAACTGCTGAGACTTTTCACCTTGGCACTATGAACGAATTCTTTTCTCGTATTATCATAGCACTGTTGAGTCTCTGTGGCACTTTCCATACCATATAGTCACCTATACAGCTAGAGCCGTTAGCTCTCAGGTTCCCCCGCTCCTTTTTATTCTCCAGTACCTATTTGTATGCGGGCCTTGATAACAGCGACTCATTTACCATGTGCCTTAAGCTGTTTTTCTCGACTTCTCGCACTTTTTGCGGTCATATATGCCTCATAATACACGAGTTTCCAATCAGCACAATGATTGCATGTAGAGGTATTTTTTCATGAGATATGTTCTTAAAATCTCTTTTTGAGATCAGAGCTATATCCTATGTAATACTTGCCTGTTACCGGGTTGTGCAACATGTAAACATAGTACATACATGAAGTAAAAGAATAAAAAGGAGCGGGGTGCGATGTCCGGACTTTCCTCCCCGCTCATTTTAGTCATCATACAGTAGAAATCTAAGTGATGACTAAAATGAGCGGGGCATATGTCTCCTTCTGGCATAGTGATACTATGAAGTTTTTGTATTTTGCAAAGTAATTTGCAATGTGTAAAAAAGTGTGGTAGTATATGGTAGTATACTTTGTCATTAATTTTTCTATGTCTACTCAATATAAAACACAACCTTGATCACTGCCTGATGGGACTATCAATATAGATTCAGGAAAGGCATGACCAGAAGTCGAGACTCTGCAATTATGAATTGGAGACAGAGTTCAGATGATTACTGCGCAAGATAAATGAAAAGAAATATCAGCTATCTGAGAGACTGAATTTGATACATTTTTTCAATCACTTGCCCCAATAATTGAAAAAGCAAAAAAAGAAGCAATTGAATGAGAGAAAGAGATTAAGTGTAGAATCCCAAAAAAAATGCTAGAAGAACTAGCATGAAAATTAGAAGGAAACTGTATATGAATAAATGATTTCCATCCGCTCTTAGAAAGTTCCTTAAAGAAAAAATGAATCAAACTAGACGATCTATATCCAAAAGAGTTTCTCACGAGAGTTGTCAAAACTATTTTTGGCTCATGAACAACTAGAATGATGCTATGAAGTGACTATACTGTGGTATTTTCACCTGAATAAATAGCTGACTTTCTTGTTACAATCTCATAAATCTGTTCCACCTGTTCTGGTATAGTAATATGTGTTGTGTCGATTTCATACGCTCCTTCTGGTTTTACAAGAGGTCCATCAAGACGTGACATATCTCGATAATCTCGAGCAACTATTTGTTTGAGAACTTCCGCTTCTGTGATATCATCCCCTTTATGTCTGAGATCCAGAAACCTACGGTGTGCACGTACTGTAGGATCGGCAACTAAATAAATTTTTACATCAGCCGATGGTGCCCAGACAGTTCCCGTATCTCGTCATTCGAGAACATAATTATTTCTTTCAAGAATCTTTTGACCTGCAGAGATGACACAAGCCCTCACGATAGGTTGTGAAGAAATCTGGGATGATCAAATTCCTGCTTCGGCCGTACGAATCCTGGATTCATATTCTTCTCAATTAATACAAATATGATTTTGCCCATCAAAATCAAGAATAATTCACGAAATATTCTCTTCTGTAACGGATTCCAAATTGACTCATCTCTCAGCCAGATACACTGCAACCGCACGATACATCGCTCCAGAATCGAGATATTGAAACCCGAGTTTTTCGGCAAGAAGTTTAGCTGTTGTGCCTTTTCCACTTCCAGCAGGTCAGTCAATGGTAATAGTAATCATAATATTATTCACAAATCCGAATCGTCTCCAGTTTGATACACTTTTTATTTTCTATTTCAACGAAAAGACCAGAAAGGACTCATAGTCCATGTTCATCAGGAGACATCAATCCTTCCATACGTCACTCAATAAAACGATGCTTGACGAGCTCCCAATCGACACCGATAATACTATGCCGAGCTCACGCAAATCAGATATCATTGATAAATCAGAGTCATTTCGGCCAAATCTCTGCATCATTGGATTGAACATGGGTATGAGTTCCAAAGAGTACAGAAGCACGACCATCCAGATAATTCGCCATTGCATACCCCTCAGAAGTGACTTCTTTGTGATAATCGACCACGATGGCATCCACGGCATCTTTTGAATACTGTGCCAAAATAGTATCAATTGTTTGAAATGCGTTCTCTGATTCCTCTTTCATAAAGACAGTGCCTATGAGATTGATAACAAGGAGTTTTTGTCCCGCGATATCATAGACTCGATACCCTTTTCATGGAAGATCCTCTCCTATCAGATTGTGTGGACGAAGCTGCTTTGAGTCAGGGGCATTCATATAGTCAGCGATATCATTGCGAGACTCGAGACTATGATTCCCTCCTGTAAATATATCGACTCATTGTGACTCAAGCCAATGAATCTGATTGAGACGCGGTCATTTCCCATGTGAGATATTTTCATTATTGGCGATAACGGCATCAGGCAAATAGTGTTTTCGAAGTGCAGGTAAATGCGCCGCAAGCATCTTGCGACCGATTTTTCCATAAATGTCTCAAAAAATAAGAAGTTTCATAATAAAATTCAAAAAGAGTATAGGAAAAACCACCTTTTTACAAGACACCCTCCACGACTTCCAAAAATCCACGGTCAAATCGCTCTACGCTCCACTTATTCGCATGTTCTCGAATAATGTCCGCATTCCACTCTCTTGCAAGAGATATTTGGATAGCGAGAACAAGAGAATCAACTGTCTGTTCTGGGAACAAAATCCCACTTTCCCCATGGGAAACCGTTTCGAGAACGCCTCATCTTCCATAGGCAATCACGGGTATCCCATGTGACATCGCCTCAAGGGCTACAATTCAAAAATCCTCTTCTTGTGGCATCAGAAATCCTGCTGCTCCTGCGAGTCACTCGGCTACTTCAGTATCTGAAGCATGAAAAATCCAATCAATCGTTGGTCATGAGATATCCTGCAATCGCTTCACTTCATCATTTATCGTGCTCGTAAATATTTTAAGAGGGATTTTAAGCTCATTGCAAGCAAGAATTGCGAGATCAAAGCGCTTATACGGGACAACACGGCCGAGACACACGAAATAAGTGCCGAGTGCCGAGTGCCGAGTGCCGAGTTGTTTGTCAGAAGAAAAACTTGGAACTCTTAACTTGGAACTCTTAACTGGTATGAAAAATGGATACACAACTGTACTTTCTCTCCCATAATATTTTTTAATTCTTTCCTGCGTATTCCTCGAATTAGCGATGAAAATATCTGGTCTTTGTGCCGCTTTTTTATCCCATTTTTTCATCAGAGAAAAAGCCGTCGGAATCACAAGTTTTGCCAGCCAATTCAGCCATCAAAATTCGAGAAAATTTTTGTAGTCTTCACTATGACTCCAGAGATAGCGAGTGGGTGTATGGCAGTACGATATATGTTTTGTTTTTCATGAAGTATGAATTCACTTCGCCTCCGCAGAAGTACAGGAAATCACAAGATCATATCCCGAGAAATCAAACCGAGAAAAAGCCATTGGACGCAAGAGCATACAGAGCTTATGTCTACGATTGAAGAAAGGAATCTTTTGGATAAAACTCGTCTTAATCTTTCTGCCCATAAAGACCTCTGGGCGCTCGGGAAAATAGACAGAAGTATAGATATCCGCTTCAGGAAAGAGCTGCATCAGTCGTTCAAACACCCTCTCCGCACCACCCCAATGAGTAATCCAATCAGTTACAAGTGCTATTTTTTTCTGTGAAACATCCATAATACTGACAGTATAGAGATTTTTCTGGAGTCTCAAAAAATATTACTATAATACCCTCTATGACAAAACACCTTATCACCACCGCTATCCCCTATATGAACGGCGCCCCTCATGTGGGGCATGCCTTTGAAATGGTGCTTACCGATGTTATCGTGCGAGGACGAAGACTTATCGGAGATGATATATTTTTCCTCACCGGTGCTGATGAACATGGGAGTAAAATCGCTAAAACTGCTGAATGACTCTGAGTGCCAGTCGTGCAAATGCTCGATGAAAATGTTGCTCGTTTTCAAGAAATGAATACCTATCTCAATGTTGTGGCTGACGACTATCTCCGCACGACAGACAAAGAAAAACACTGGCCAGTCGTGCAAGCACTTTGGATGAAAATGGTGGAAAATATTAATCCAGAAACAGGCGAATCTGATATTTATAAGAAGCAATATGCTGGGTATTATTGCGATCGAGAAGAAAGATTTGTAACAGAAGCAGAACTTGATGCAGATAAAAATGTTATCGAATCAGGGGCGCCAACTCGCTGGGCAGAAGATGAAAATTACTTTTTCCGACTCAGTCGATACAGCAATGATATTAAGAAAAAAATAGAAAATGATGATGTAAAAATCATTCCAGAATTTCGAAAAAATGAAATGCTTGCGATGATCGGTGATGGTCTCGAAGATGTGAGTTTCTCTCGTACAAAGAAACAGCTCTCTTGGTGAATCCCCGTACCAAATGATGATAATCATGTGATGTATGTCTGGTGTGACGCTCTGACAAACTACATTTCTGGCAGTCCTGAAAATCATGGAAATATCGATGAACTTTTCAAAAATTGGTCATGTGATCTCCATGTTATTGGTAAAGATATTGCCCGATTCCATTGTCTCACCTGGATTGGTATGCTTCTCTCGGCAGAGATAAAACTTCCAACGGAAATCCTCGTGCACGGGTTCGTCAATGATAAAGATGGTGCGAAAATGAGTAAATCCGTTGGCAATGTTATTGATCCTCACGAGATGGTAAATTCGTATTGTTCTGATACTTTTCGACTCTACATCACAGGTGAAGTCGGTGTCGGGCAAGATCTCAATTTCAGCGATGACCGCATAAAAGCAATACACAATGATATGCTCGCAAATAATTACGGGAATCTTGTAAACCGAATTTTATCACTATGGACTAATTTTCGAGATAATGAAATACCAACACTAACTGAACTGGAATGAAAATGATGGGATATTTTAGAGAATCAACCTTCATTCGAAGAAACATATAAAGGATGAATTGAGTACAAAAATGCTATTGCTGAATATGACACTAGGAAAGCATTTATGTGCATTGAATGAATTTTAAATGAAGCAAATGCAAGAATTAATCGATTGGAACCTTGGAAAAAATCTGGAGAAGAAAAAGGAAAAATTCTTGTGACAGGACTTGTCTATGTCTATTATACAACCCTCCTCCTCTCCCCTTTTATTCCTGAAGCAACAGGGAAAGTGATGAAAGCCATGGGAATAAATCCAAATACGACACTTGATACACCGATGAATATTGACTTGAATACAATTACAAAACCAGAGATACTTTTTGAGAAGAAATAACCTATGAAATTACAACCTTGAATATCAGCTATTTGCGCATGTAAAAATAGGACAAAAAACCTCTCGGTTGCGATAGGAAGCTGGTTAAAACATGCAGAAATAGATGAAATTATCATCGTAGACTGGGATTCTGACGAAAGTCTCGATAGTGTCGGGAAAAGAGATCCAAGAATAAAAATTATCTCCGTCAAAGATGAACCACATTGGGAGCTAACAAGAGCATATAATCTTGCAGCTCGTTTTGTGTCAAAATCGAAGATACTAAAACTGGATTGTGATTATATCCTGTGAGATAATTTCTTCGAGCATCACCCTTTAGAAGATAATACCATATTTTATGCATGAGATCGACAAAAAGCGAGAGATGCAAACGAAGCCCATATAGCATGATTGCTGTACCTTCATACAGAAAATTTCTGAGCAATACGCTGATATAATGAGATTATGAAAGGTTGGTGATATGACGATGATGACATCTATATGCGCCTTTGTGTCTCATGACTCACAAGAAGACATATATGCAATGATGACATCTATCATATTAGACATAATTGAATAAAAAATCAATTACAGGGTTTTTTGAGAGTTCTCAGTAATCAGAAAAATATATTTATTTCTGAGACATACGATTGGACCAAAAGATGAACTCTCTCAGAATATACTGTGTGCAAGGATGATACATGAGGTCACCTCTCTCTGTATTTCCCAAAATATGGGAAAAAATGCTTAAAAAAAATACGAAATAAAATATCTCAAAAATTTTTTATACAATTATGAGAAGGTAATTTTTGGAAGAAAATGCTTACTACAAAAAATAAAATGCAAAAGATCAAAAAAATAATCTCTTGAGCAATAGATGCATAACTACATGATTCGTCTGCTACTTACTCCTCTCCCGATATCCAAGTGCCTCAGTAATATGAGTGGGGTTGATATCCTCAGCTCCTTCTAGATCGGCAATAGTTCGTGCTAATTTGAGAGTTCGGTAATATGCTCGGGTCGAGAGATCGAGTCTCTGAACTGCTTTTTGAAGGATTTCTGAAGCGACCGTGTCGAGCTGACAATATTGCTCGATTTCTTTATTGCCCATCTCAGCATTGGAAGTTTTGCCCGTTGCAGCCAGTCTTTTCAATTGCATCTCTCTTGCAGCGATTACTTGAGTTCGAAGTTCAGCGGAAGTCTGTCCAATGACGGTCTTTTGTGCGATATCATCAACATTGACACGTGGCACGTGAATAAAGATATCCATACGATCGAGAAGTGGTCATGAGAGTCGTGCACGGTATCGCTCGATAGCAAAAGGTGGACACGTACATTTTTTCATTGTGTCGCCCATAAAACCACATGGGCACGGATTCATCGCACCAACCAGCATAAATCTCGCTGGATACACACAGCTACTCTGTACACGGTTTATCGAGATAACACCATCTTCTAGGGGTTGTCGAAGTGTCTCGAGTACCACCTGAGGAAACTCAAGCAGCTCATCGAGAAAGAGGACTCATTTGTGCGCCAGAGAGATCTCTCCAGGTCTCGAATCTCGTCCTCCACCAATAATAGAAATCGCTGATGCAGTATGATGGATACATCGAAATGGTCGTTGTGTGATAAGTGGATGTTCTCGTGAGAGTTTTCCAGCGACGGAATATATCTTGCTCACCTCGACTATCTCCTCATAGCCCATCGGTGGGAGAATTCCTCGAAGTGCCTTTGAGAGCATCGTCTTCCCTGATCATGGTGGTCATTCCATGATGATATTATGCCCACCTGCCGCTGCGATCAGGAGTGCCCTCTTGGCAAAAAGTTGTCCAATAATTTGTGAAAAATCGATATTTTCCTCTGGCGTATGACTGACGATGTCAGCGATAGAAGAAGCCGGCTGAATAGGCATCGGTATCTCACCAGCGAGGGCTTTGACGAGGTCATTGATATTTTTTGCAGGAATAATCTCGACATCAGGTATCAGTGCCGCTTCGATGGCATTTTCTTCTGGAACTATCACACGTTTATAGCCATGTTCTCGTGCAAAAATCACCGTCGGAAGAATCGCAGCGACCGAACGCACCGCTCCATCAAGGGCCAATTCTCCCACTACCAAAGTTTCATTCAAGAGTTCTTGAGGAATTTTGCATTCTTCAGCGACGATACCGAGCGCTATGGGGAGATCAAAACTTGGACCAGTTTTTCGGATATCAGCCGGTGCGAGATTGACAGTGATTTTTGTTCTGGGAAATGGGAGATCAGAATTTTTGATAGCAGAACGGACACGTTCACGACTTTCCTGGATAGCAGCATCGGGTAGACCTACGATGATAAATGCTGGCATACCATTGTGGATATCTACCTCAACCTCGACGAGCTGTCAGTCGAGACCTGAGACAACGACGGAATAGATTTTTGCTATCATAGAATTATTCTATTGAGCCCAGAAGAATTGCAAAGAATAATTACTATTTCGTTATCTTCAGAGTCTGTATCAATTCCTCTAACGGTTTAACGAATCCACCACCTGTGCTATTGAAGACGAGGATGCCAACATTATCGAGAGGGACAATATAGGTCAACCATCGTGATCGTCCGATAAATACCTGTACTCGTTGATTCGTAACCAATGAGCGATTACACGGAACTGGGGAATCACATGCTCCTGTCGCCTCCCATATATTTTTCTGAGTGTTATAGGCAACTTTTACATCACCAAATTTTGAATCTGAATCCGTGTATGAGACACTTTTGAGTTTTTCTTCTACTGTGATAGTATCACCTGTAGTGCGACTTGTAAAAATAAACTTTTTTGAATTATCAGGAAGAGTATTTTTTGTGATATTGTGATCCAGAGGAGCACAAAAAGTATAGCCAGTACCCGCAATCTCTTCTATGGCACAATTCGTCTTTGGAGTATCCGTATTTACTGGCATAGTTGGCTGAGTCGTAACTGGGATTGTGATATCTGGTTTTGTAACTGGAACAGTAGTATTATTCTGGATAACATAGAATTGATACAAACCAAATGATGCAACTGTAAGGATAACTCCCAGCAAAAAAGCAAGAAATATTTTCATAAAAAAAAGTTAAGAATGTACCAGAAAAATAAGGTACATATCAGTATAGCAGATACTGGGCAAATACAACTCTCGCTATGCTCTCCAGAACCAAGGCAATACAATAAAAATTACCCCAATTACTATTGAGAGAAAAATATTAGGTATAAAATAGGGATATACACTGAGGACAATACCACACCCCAGTGCTACAAATGCTTGTTGTTTGATACCATAAATCAGATACCCAGCACCAAATGCCCCAGTGAAAATGCTAATGAACATCATATTTGAATCCATACAAAAAAGTATAAGTCTTTCCTCTATTTTACAAGAAAAAAAGAAACTTGATTCTACCACAAATTCCATACTATTGATGCTATGATAGCTCTCCTCATCGGTACTCTCGAATATATCGAGAAAAATGACATCATCGTCCTCGTAAATAATATCGGCTACACCGTCAGTGTATCAGGTAAAGTCATCGGACTAAAAAATATCTGAAAGGAGATCCGCCTCTGGATCTACCATCATCAGACAGAAGCGGGTTCTCGGCTGATAGGATTTATCGATCACGAAGAAAAAGAACTCTTTACCAAGCTCCTCAGTGTCAATGGTCTCGGACCAAAATGAGCGCTCTCTCTTCTCGATCTCGGACAAAATGAAGTCATGCAAGCGATAGCAAGCGGAGAATCCAAGCGCCTCACTCAAGCCGTCGGTGTCGGACCAAAACTCGCGAGCAAAATCATCGTCGAACTCCGTGGCACCCTCGATACCGAGACACTTCAAAACATCTCTGCTCCTCAAAGAAAAAGGACACCAGAAAACACCTATTCGCCAGAAGACCAGTCTATTATACAATCCCTTATCAGTATGGGGTATGACCGAAAAAATGTCGAATTTAGCATCAGCGAAATCCCTCCACACCTCACAGGTATCGGCGACCGAACTATTTGGTGTATCAGAAATCTGCATCATAAATAAAATCCCTTATTTTCTCTTTTTAGCACTGTATGAACCTCTCTTCCGCCTCTATCATCGAAATGCTCGCTGGTCTCCGCGATGGCACGCTCAAAAAAACTGATCTTTGGGAACACTTTGTACATGTCTCTGATGAGCTTGATCCGACACTTCAGGCATACAATTTTCGTACGCCTGCCATGCCTATTGCACATGAATGATCACTTTCTGGTCTTCCAATAGCCATCAAAGATGTGTATAGTGAAGTCGGAGTACCGACCACGGCGTCGAGTAAGATGCTCGCAAACTATGTCGCACCCTACGAATCGACCGCGACAAAACGTCTCAAAGAAGCGGGCATTATCAGTCTCGGAAAAGTAAACAATGATGAATTTGCGATGGGAACCACAGGCGAAAATTCAGCTATCCGTATCACAAAAAATCCCTGGGATATCACTCGAGTTCCGGGGTGAAGCAGCTCTGGGTCAGTAGTATCTGTCGCCTCTGGGATGGCGCCTGCCTCTATCGCAACTGATACAGGAGGAAGCGTGCGACAACCTGCCTCTCTCTCATGAGTCGTCGGCTTCAAAGGAACCTACGGAACCATCTCTCGGTATGGTGTTATCCCGATGGCATCTTCACTCGATACTATGGGCGTCCTCGCACGCAATGTCCGTGATGCACACCTTATCTGGGATACGATGCAGGGCCACGACCCTCTCGATGCAACGAGCTTGGATGGAAGAATCTCAGTCTCCTCTGACATCTGGTCACGCACGGATTTAAAATGAATAAAAATCGGTCTTCCAAAAGAATATTTCTGAGATGGTGTCGAGAGTGGCACACGAGAGGTCATCGAACAAGCCAAGAAAACCCTCACTGACCTCGGAGCAGAACTTATCGAAGTCTCTCTTCCTACGACCGACTATGCGCTCGCATCCTACTATATCATCGTCCCTTCTGAAGTCTCTACCAATCTCGCACGATTTGATGGTGTACGATTTGGACATGTCACCAGTGAATCATTCCGAGATTATGCCGACTGGATTAGTCATACGCGTTCAGAAGGATTTGGTGCAGAAGCGAAACGACGAATTATGATTGGTTCCTTTGCGCTCTCCTCTGGTTTTTATGATGCGTACTACCATCGTGCCTCTCTCGTTCGCGAGATGGTACGCCAAGAATTCGCTGAAGTATTTACCAAAGTCGATGTCCTCGCTACCCCTGTCTCACCACAGGTAGCATGGAAAATAGGAGAAAAAGCTGATGATCCTCTCGCTCTCTATATGGCAGATATTTTCACCGTCCCAGGAGCCCTCGCAGGTATCCCAGGCATCTCTGTGCCTGCTGGCTACGCTGCACCTAGTGACGACGCCTCGCTCGCCCTCCCTGTCGGTCTCCAGATTATGGGACCAAAGCTCGGAGAAGAAAAAGTCTTCACAGTCGCTCAAGTATTTGAACAAGCGAATAAAGAACTTATCGAGAGTAGGAGACCAAGTGTTTGGGGGTAAGAATTATCTCCTATTCCCAAATAACCTCAGCAAACTGAGGAAGAGATTAATAAAGTCGAGATAGAGCATCAATGCACCACTGATAGCGGCTTTTTTTCTATTATCCGTTCAGGCAGTATGCCCGAGACTCATCATCTTGATCTTTTGTGTATCATACGCCGTCAGGACGATAAAGACGATAACGCCGATACCAGCGATAATCGTATCGACCATACCATTCCCGACAAACATATTGATAAGGGATGCTATGATGATACCGATAAGCCCAAACATTGCGAGTGTTCCGATGCCTGTCAGATTGCGACGAGTGATGTAGCCGTAGATACTCATCGCCGCAAATATCATAGCCGTCGAGGTAAAGATAGAGACGATAGAATTAAATTGATAAGCAAGAAACACCACGGAAAGTGTCAGACCAGTCACGAGTGAATAGAGCACGAAAAAGAGTGTCGCTGTAAACGCATTGATCTTATTGATAAGCCATGAAAGCGCGATGACCAGGCCGAGCTCGACGATTATCAGTGCAGTGAAGAGTCCTCGTGAGAAAATAAAGTTAAAAAGTGTTGGATCGGTCGCGACATAATATGCCATACCGCCTGATATGGCGAGAGCAAACGCCATCCATCCGTAGACCTTTCGCATAAATTGGTTTGCTGTGTCTTCTGCTTCGACGGACAGCGTATGAGTAGGAGTATATTGCATAAAAAAGTATTTAAAAAATACCTACCTATCCTATAAAGAAATTTAGTAACGTCAATATTTCTTCATTCGGTTTCGTATCTTTATTTGCATCATAATCTATACACCTAAAACACTCACTGCTTATTTTTTGCTCGCTTTGAGTACCTTATCAAGCAATAGGCGAATTTCTTCTCGATCTTCAGGTGCACATGGACGGGTAGACACATTGGCTCCATCCTTAACCTCACAATCATCAAACTCACAGTCTCAATTAGTATCCGTAAAAGTGGTTTTTACTGTATGTCATGATATTGTTTCCTGGGATTCAATCCATATCCTTTGTGAACCACCTTTTTCATGCTGGAAATGAAATACAGTACCATCTCCTAGATTGAGCTCAATATTATCTGGAACATCGAGGATATGACGCGTTTCTGATTCTATCAATCCTCTAACAGTAGGGTCGCTTATATCATAACGCTCCGTAAGCTGATTGATTTTGTCTACCTTCGTAGGCAATGATGGATCCAATTGGTCCAAAATAGCAGCGATTTTGGCATTATTGCTATCTGCTACTGAGGGAGACATTTTCTGGTGTACCAATCATCCAGCACCAGCTAAAAGTGCGGCACCACCGAGAATCATATGTTTTTTTGAGAGTTTCATAAGTATATTATATTCTATAAAGAGTATAATATCAATTAATTAAGAACCTCACCTCAAGACGCTGGGATTCTTAATTTTAAGTGGAATTATAGAACTTTTTCATTATACTCACTTCATGATTTTTTCCACCATGACACCCAATAAAACACTGATTGTTGTCGGAGGCGGAACAGGAGGACATGTTTTTCCACTTCTGAACCTGATACACTATCTCCAAAAAAATATTCCTTCTGAAAAATCAATTTTCTCTGAACAGGCGTTCCGATGGATTGGAGAAAAAGACAGCATCGAATCACGTCTTGCAGAAACAAACAATATCCCATTTTCTCCTATAATTTGTGGGAAACTTCGACGATATTTTTCATGGAAGACCATCCTGGTGCCTTTTCAGATAATGATTTGAATACTCCAATCACTTATCATCATCGTCGATGAAAAACCTCGAGCTATTTTTTCAAAAGGATGATATGTCTCACTTCCTGTCGCTGTCGCTGGATGGATGCTCCGAGTACCAGTCTATCTCCATGAATCCGACTCAGTACCAGGATTGGCAAACCGACTCGTGGCTCGATTTGCTCGTGGTATTTTTTGTACTTTTCGTGAAGCAGAGACCTTTTTCGAAGGCAAAAAAATCTGCGGATATGGACCGCTTTTATCAGAAGATATCGGAATAATAACCCAACAACCAGCTCCTCTATCTCCACGAACCCAACTCCTAGTGAATTGTGGTTCACAGGGATCGAGCACTATTTTTGATATACTTCTGAAGATGCTTGAGAAAGACAATTCGCCTTCTAGAGATTTTGATATTCATCTCGTTTTGGGAACTAAAAATCCACAGTATCGAGAAAAATTCGCTTCATTTCCAAATGTCACCATCTATGATTTTTTCTACGACCAGAAAGAATACTTTCAACTGGTTTATACCTGTGACATCGTGTTGACTCGGAGCGGATCGAGCGTCTTTGAATTTGAAGCACTTGGGCTCCATATGATCCTCGTCCCCCATCCGCATACTGGCAATAATCATCAATATTACAATGCAAAGATATTTGAAAAAAAATGACATGAATGTATCCTCCAAGAAAACCTAGAAAAAGAACTTTCTGGAGTACTCAGTCAGTATACATCATATCATAAACCTGCTTTGATTCCTCCGGTAGATCAGACTATTTACACGACGATTGAGCGGTATCTTTCTGAAAATAGGTAAAATACTATGAGAAAAATACTCATAAAATACATACAGAATATCGGGGTAAGTATTTTAGTATTGCTCTTGTGTATCTATGGCATCAAATATTATTGAGAGGAAAATCTCCAAAATCTGGTGCAATCATCGGGAGCTATAGCACCAATAGTATTTATTCTTCTCAAGATAAGTACTATCGTGTTTGCTCCTCTTTCAGGAACACCCCTCTTCATTGTAGCATGATCTCTCTTTGGAGTTGGGCCAGCGATAGTACTTCTTGTTATCGGGGATGCTATAGGGTATTCTATCGCTTTTTTTCTGAGTCGACATTTTGGAAGAAAATATGTAGAGGATCATATAGCAAAAAATGAATCTGGCTTACTCCACAAAATCGTGAAAAATATCTCGAGTGTTAAAGGGTTTATTGTTACTTGTTTTCTGTTTATCTATGTGACTGATCTACTCGCATATGGAGCATGACTCAGTCGTCTTCCTTATAAATATTTCTTTCCTATTTTTGTCACTGGTGATTTAATCGCAATTGTTATTGTTGTCCTCACAAGCAACCATATTGGAGTAAGCTATGAACTGGTGCTGTATGTATCTCTCGTGGCACTTCTCATATCAGTAATCTCCTGGTGAATACAGCAATTATCACGTCGCACCAGATAATCCCCTTTTATGTCCATTATTCCTTCTTGAGAAAAAATTATTGAAAAGAAAATCTGCCGCATAAGCTGAGAGGAGTTTTTTGTGACAGATAAAGATGTAGAGTTTTATGATACCATATCACCAATATTTGGAGGGAAAAAGTATGCTATTCCGAGTCCGACACTGTGTTTTGATGAGAGACGTAGGAGACGACTGAGTTTTTATAATCAACGATTTCTCTATAAAAATACCTGTGCCATCACTGGAAAAAATATCATTTCTCGGATAGCGCCAGACAGAGGTCTGACGACCTATTCTATTGAGGCATGGAGTGATCGTTCTTGGGATCCAAAAAAGTTTGGCATACCGGTGAATTTTGACGTACCATTCTTTGAACAAATACATCATCTTATAAAGACCACCCCGTATCAAAATCTCGTAGGGTCATCCCATAACGCTACAAATAATGCCCTCTATACCAATCATACATCTGAGCTCAAAAACTGCTATCTTATCAGCAATGCCAATCAAGTCACTGATGCATACTACTGTTCTGATATCAAGAAATCTGAACAATGTATTGATTGCCTTTCGTGTTCAAAGGCAAAAGATTGTTATGAGTGTGTCGCATGTCATGATGCGGCTGCCTGTCGATGGTGTGAATATGTTACCAATTCGACATACTGCTTCAAAAGTCGGCTCTTAAAAGGATGCTCTCATTGTCTCGCTTGTATCAATCTCGATCATAAAAAATATCATGTTCTGAATCGTCCGGTCAGTCCAGAAGAATATAAGACTATTGTTTGAAAATACATAACAGACACTTCTTTTAAAAGAGAAATAGATAAACGATATAGCCAACTCTACCTTGCAAGCTTTTTTCCAGCAACCAATAACGTAAATGCTGAAAACAGCATCTGAGATACGCTCTACAATGTCTCTGATTGTCTCGGATTTAATATCAACTCCTCAACACACTGTCGATACTGCGAGTCCATCATTGATAGTCATCATCTGATGGATGTTTCTGACTTTTGAGAAATAGCAGAATATATGTATGAAGGTGTATCAATTGGGAGACAATCGCAACATATTCTCTTTTCAGGAGTGGTAGGTAAGGGAACAAATTTTTTGTACTGTCTCGAAGTAAAAAAATCACACGACTGCTTTGGGTGTGTAAATATGCATTATGTGGATCACTGTATCCTCAACACCCCTTACTCTGTCCAGGAATATGAAACACTCTGTGGGAAGATTGTCGATCATATGAGGAGTACAGGAGAGTGGTGAGAATTTTTCCCTCATGAACTGTCTCCTTTCTGATACAATGAAACACTTGCCAACGAGTACTTTCCGCTTACCGAAAAAGAAGTAGAAGAGAAAGGATGGAATTGGCACAGTGGAGCGACTACGACACTTGATGGTACAGGATATCGCCCCCTTCCAATACGAGAATACGATGAAAAACAAGTGGGATATGAAAAAGCTCAAAACAATATTGATATACTCTTAGCAGAAACTATTAAATGTGCGATATCTGGTCGACCGTTTAAAATCGTACCACAAGAGCTCGCATTTTATATAGAAAATGCTGTCAACATACCCTCTCTCCATCCAGATGAACGACATAAGGCACGGATGGGACTCCGAAATGCTCGAGCTTTTCACCAACGAGAGTGCGCTCAATGTCAGAAATCTATCATAACAACCTATGCACCGAGTAGACCAGAAAAAATAGTATGTGAAACGTGCTACAGAAATATTCTCTACTAGTTTGTTTGATTTTTTCTATCATTGAACATAATACTCACAATATTTTTTAATATACTCTATGCGTCTCCTACTCAAACTCTCTGGTCAAGCTCTCGGCAATGGTGGTCAATGATTTGACCATGATCATATCAAAAAGCTCGTTCACGAGATACACCAACTCACAGAATTTCACGAGATAGCCCTCGTCATCGGAGGAGGAAATATCTGCCGTGGGGGTGAATTTCATAAACATGGCGTATCAGAGAATACGGCTCATGCGGTCGGAATGCTCTCCACAGTTATCAATGGGCTCTTGATACAAGATGCCCTCTCTCAGGACGGGCAAAAGACCTATCTCTATACAGCCCGAGATATTTCGACAGTTGGTGAAGCATTTTACTCGAGAAAAGCTGAACAAAATCTCTCAGAAAAGAAAGTGGTTATTATCTCAGGAGGAACAGGCAATCCATATTTCTCAACGGATACTGCATGAGTATTGCGATCAATTGAAATGAATTGTGATATGATGATAAAATGTACGAATGTGGACGGTATCTATTCTGCGGATCCAAAAAAAGATACCACAGCCGAAAAATATAATACCGTCACTTATGATGAGGTTCTCTCAAAAAATCTCCGTTTTATCGATCAAACAGCCATTGCTCTCGCCCGGGAACACCATCTCCCGATAGGAGTGTGCCATATTGATAATATTTCCAAGCTTGCAGGCCTCACAAAAGATGGAGCATTTTTTGGGTCTAAGGTGGTGTAATACAGGTTTGATTCAGTTTAATGAGTATACTAAAGTTTACTGAGTTTTCTAGGTTTTCTAAGTTGTTCCCGAATTAGTAAAATTCCTTCTTTCTTCTCTTTTATCTTTTCTTTATTATTTTTGTTTTGCCTTGCAAAACAGTTTGGTGCCCAGAAGAGGACTCTTTCGCTCTCCGCCGCGAACGGCTCTCTCGCAGTCGAAGTGACAAAAGTCACTTCTTTATACTCGATTCTCGTCCTCTTTTTTAGTCTATAATGGTGCCCAGAAGAGGACTCGAACCTCCACACCTTGCGGCAACGGCTTCTAAGGCCGTCGTGTCTACCAATTCCACCATCTGGGCATTTTGCGAAGCAAAATAAGAGAGAAAAAAGAAAAGATAATAAAAAATGATTTTTTTAACTACCTTCTTTGTGCTTTCTGCTTTTTTATTTGTGCTTTTCTGCAAGAGAATTATAGGTATTTCCGATTTTTCTCAAACTTTTTCGAAAAAAGACGAAAAAACCTTGCATTTCCCTATTTCTTTTTATAATCACACCATATTTACCTCTATTCTTATGAAAAAAGATATTCATCCAGGTTCTCAAAAGGTTTGCTTTAAAGAATTCTCTACAGGATTTACTCTTATTGCAGAGTCTACACTCCACCCAAAAGAAACTATCGAAGTCGATGGGGCGACCTACCCTCTCGTCTATATCGAGATCTCTTCCGCTTCTCATCCATTTTATACGGGTGAAAAGAGAATCGTACGTACTGGTGCAGTAGATCGATTCAATGCACGTATAGCAAAAGGAAAAAAATAATATTTATCTCTTCTCTCAAATATCCTCCTCTTGGGGGATTTTTTGTGAAGAAATCCTCTGTACTCTTGCAATCGTTTTTTTCTATGCTACACTGTGCGAGCTTTTTTATTTTTAACCCCCACTCTATGAAAAAGATATTCTCGATGGTTGCATGTGTTCTTCTGACGATTTCTGCAGTCTCTGTATGGGCAGATGATGATCAGGAAGTCACTGGTACAGATACTTCCTCCATAGAAGTCACGAGTGGACATGACGAGAGCATGAGCACGACGGCAAAAGATACTAAAAAGCAGGAAGAGAGAAATAAAGAAGCTCTCAAACAACAAGAAGAAAAGAGGAAAGAATCCCTAAAAAAACAGGAAGAGAGAAATAAAGAAGCGGCACAAAAAGAAAATCAAGATGCCATCGAAGCTCTCATAAAAAAATGCCAAGCAGATTTTAAGGTGGCTACGACAGAAGCCGAAAAAGAAGCGATCAAAACAACGTGTTTTGCGCAAATGATAGCACTGAGAAAAAATACTTCTGATAAAAAAGAAATTAAAAATCCTGAAAAAAAGAATGAAGTAAAAGCAAAAAATGATGCTAAAAAAGAAATAAAAGATACTGTCAAGAATACTAAAAAAGAAACTCAGGAAGACGTAAAAGATACAAGGAAACAATTTCGAGATGAGATCAAGGCATTAAGAGCCAAATGTCAGGAAGGCGTAAAGGCGGCTGCAGAAGCTGATAAAGCAACTGTAAAAACTGCTTGCGAAGCCGTCATCAAAACAAAACGTGAAGCTCTTCGAGAAAATATTAAAGCACTCAAATCAACACAATATGCTGCTCTCGTAGCAACACTTAAGGTAAGATTTGAAGCCCATCTCGCAACACTTTCTGAAGCAGATAAACAAAAATATATTGATAGGTTTCATCAAATACTCGATTCCCTCCTCAAAAAGGCAGAAGAAAAATGACAAGACAATGTCGTCCTCACGCTTGAAGCTTCTGATGATGCACTCGATGATCTTTAGGAAAATGAGATTCCTTTCTAAAAAATACCTCTCCATTTCTGGAGAGGTATTTTTTAGAAATTATTAGAACAACAGTGATTACTTCACCTCAACAGTGGCACCAACTTCCTTAAATTTTGCCACGAGCTCATCGGCTTCTTTCTTCTCAATATTTTCTTTGATATTCCCCCCAGCTTCAGAGAGAGTTTTTGCTTCACCGAGACCGAGACCCGTGATTTCTCGTACGAGCTTGATAACGCCGATTTTATTGGCACCACAGTCTTTGAGAACCACACTTACAGTACCACCTTCATCCTCAGCTGGAGCAGCGGCTCCACCTGCAGCAGCTACTGGAGCAGCAGCTGAGACACCAAACTTCTCTTCCATAGCTTCGACGAGCTCAGCGAGTTCGACGATTGTGAGTTTCTCGACGAGGTCGAGAACTTTTTGTGCATGATCTGTCATAAATTAAAACAGTAAAAAAATAAAAAACGAAGTCATAGTAAAAGTCATAGTCATAGGTAGGAATATTAAAAAATCCATCCTATAACTGTTACTACCACTATGCACTGGCAACAACAATCTCTGAAAGAGTTGTTTTGCTTGCCTCTTGAAGTTTTTGCTTCGCGCCGTCAAAAAATCGAGCGAGAGAGCTCACGGGTGACAAGAGAGAACCCATGAATTTTGCGAGCAATACATCCCGAGGTGGGAGAGAGGCCAGCTTTTGTGTCGTCTGAGCATCTTGGAGAACATTCTCAAGGTATGAACCCGTAAAAACGAGCTTATCAGCACCTTCAAATGACTTCGCGTGAGTATTGACAGTTCCGAGGACAGCAATCGGGTCAGCAAATGCCATAATAATGGCCACCTGACCTGGAAGCATCTCCTCAGGGATATCGACACCCTTTACTTCTTTGATAGCGAGCTGGATGAGCGTCTTTTTAGCGACAATCATTTTGCCCTCTACTGGAAGGAGTCCACGACGGAGGACGCTAACCTCGGCTACCGTGATACGATTGCTCTGAACCAGAGAAAACGATGTAGCACGAGTGAGATCAGCTTTGAGCTCCGCAAGAGTTTCAGACTTTTTTGCCTTTGACACAGTCATAACAAAAAAGGGATAGGAAATAAAATTGTCGATCCACCTAGGCGGATAGGAAAAACAAAAATACACCCGAAAAGGCGTATTCTATTAGTGGAATGCTAAGAGTTTTTGCCTCGGTAGGTCTTATTTCAAAAAGCAAAGATTAAAAAAGCACAAAGCAAAAATAACGATTGTTTCTGGTGGCCTACTGTCTTCGACGTGAACATAATATAGAGTATCTTTTTTTTGCAAGTTTTTTATCGTTTATTTTTCTTTCAAAGAGTTGCAAAGTGGAAAAAAGTAGAGTATACTCCCTATAGCATGACTGAAATACACAATACCATACCAGTTCCAGATATGTCTGATATTCTCAGTACATATAAAACGCACCCTACGGCAACAGATGATACTGCTCCAAGGGGGCTTATCTGTAAAAAAGAATGAAAAAATACATCTCGAGAAGATGCGATTCAGATACCAAAATGTGCAACATTTTTTGAAAAAACACTCTGTACTCTCCAAATAATTTCAAAACAGGGGCTTACATGGCTCGAAGCGCTGATAAATGGCTGTGTGAAAATGGCCAAAGTGGGAGCGTGGTGTATCGCAATATTTGGTAGTCTTTTTATTATGTCACTCGCCACGAATACGATTGACCGAGCTGTAGAGATTCTCAACATAAATATTCTCTCGAGATGGGGGAAAAGTATCGATATTGGTCAAAAAACAATTTCAGAGGACACATCACAAGAATCCAACACAAAGACTACGAACTCTTTAAAAAGTAGTGCTCTCGGTACTACTCAAGCAGAAACACCAGAGATGATAGCCAAAAAACGTGCTGCTCTCTTGGAAGCGAGAAAAACTGCTCGAATAGAACAAGAAAAGCTCAAATCAGCCGAAAAAACACTTACACAATAATACTTGATATGACTAATGAAATCCTTATAGCTGAACTTCTCAAAACGTGCGGACTTATGGTCTGAAGTCTCGGGGTGCTCATCATACTTGTAGGGGTTTTAAAGTCTCTCAAAATCTATCTCTCATTGGAGTTTTTTAAAAATACCCATCATCTCGATATCGATACTGTCCGCTATAAACTCGGTACCTACCTCCTCCTCGGGCTTGAATTTCTCGTAGCAGCTGATATACTGGAAACGGTTTTTACTCCAACACTTGAGAGAATAGCCATTCTTGGCGGCATCGTCATCATTCGTACAGTATTGAATTTCTTTCTCAACAAAGAGCTCGAAAGAATCGGGAAAAAAGAAGTACTGTAAAAATAGTCGGATCAAGAAAAAATATTTTCCAGAAAATATACCTATGAAAAAGTTACTTTCTCCTGAAGATATTCTCAACCATAAAAACCTTGAACATATTTTGCAAGATGGGAGGTTTCGGATAGCTATTTTTTGATCTGCTAGGATTAAACCAGAAGATGAGCTCTACATATCTATATCAGAACTCACTAAAAATCTAGCATTAAAAGGATACGATATCGTGACAGGAGGTGGACCAGGGGCTATGGAAGCATCCTCACTCGGACATCATCTTGCATGTGAGCGATGTGATGATTCGAGCGCTATCGGTATCAATATCGAACTTCCTTTTGAGCAAAAACCAAATCGTTATCTCGATGTCACGGAAACTGTTTCAACTTTTTCGGCACGACTTGATACCTTTGTACTTCTTTCTGATGTTTTTGTGATAACGCCTGGGGGCATCGGAACACTATTAGAACTTTTCTACACATGGCAACTTATGCAAGTATGACATATCTGCCATGCTCCTATTATTCTCTGGTGAGAAGCATACAAATGACTCAAAGATTTTATGAATACTTCTGTTCTAAAAAAATGATTCGTAACTACAGAAGAAGCCAATATGACCATTCAGGTAGATACCATGGACGAAGTGCTCGCGCTGATAGACACAGCATATAAAGCTGATGAAAAACTCGGAGAGAATGCTTGTGTAAATATCACACAATATCTCACTGGAGCGAGAAATCTGGGGCTTATCGATTAAAAACCAATTCGATTCATATCCATTTCTCTAAATTTCATAAATTTAGCATCAAAAGCAAAGTCGACATTCCCTATCGGTCCATTACGATTTTTACGAATAAATATCGTTGTCTTGCCTTTATTCATATCATTTTCACTCATTTCAGCATTGTTATAATATTCTTCCCGATAGATCATGAGGACGATATCGGCATCTTGTTCTATAGATCCTGAGTCTCGAAGATCGGATAGAATTGGCTCTTTGCTGGAACGATTTTCCACATTACGAGAGAGCTGTGAGAGGGCAATAATCGGCACAGAGAGTTCACGAGCAAGCGATTTGAGACCTCGAGAAATATCAGAAATTTCTTGCACACGATTCATCGGATTTGTTCCCTGAATCAGCTGCAAATAATCTACAATAACCATATCAAGACCTGATTCCATCTTGAGTCGACGACATTTTGATTTGATCTCAAGAAGTGTCATAGTCGCAGAATCATCGATATAAATCTGTGAAGTCGAAAGCTGAGAAAGTGCCTCACCAATACGAGCAAAGTCATCATCAGAGAGCTCTCCTTTTTGGAGCTTCCAAGAATCAATACCCATTGCAGCACAGACCATACGATCAGTGAGTTGTTCTTTACTCATCTCGAGCGAAAAGATGGCAACATTACGTTTTTTTGCAACTTGTTGACCGATATTGAGCGCCATGGCAGTTTTTCCCATCGATGGACGAGCCGCGAGGATGATGAGGTCACCACCACGGAGTCATTGGAGCTTATGATCGAGATTGCGGAAACCAGTCATCACACGGGTATTCTCGATCTTCTTGGGATCTTCATGAATCTCAGCATATTCTTCATAGCGCATATCGAGAACTTCACGAATATGGGTAAGTCGATTTTTGATAAATGTCTGTGTGATTTGAAACAAGGATTGTTCTGCTTTTTCGAGTGAAACATTGATGTCAATAATCTCATCGTATCCGAGTGCAGCAATTGTATTTCCCGCATTGATCAGACGACGAAGTATGGCTTTTGATTTGACGATTTGTGCGTATTCAAAAACATGAGAACTGGTCGGAACAGCGATCGTAAGATCAGCGAGATATTGATTTCCTCAGATTAAGTCAAGCTCTCCACGGCCTGATAAAAATTCGGAAACCGTTACGAGATCAATCGGTCTATTTTTTTTGTAAAGCTCCAAAATGGCCTCATAGATGACGCCGTGATTATCATCGTAAAAATCTCCTCTCGAAACAAGATCTGATATCTTGATAACGCTATCACGATCGATAAGAAGAGACCCGAGCAAGCTACGCTCCGATTCTAGTGCAGAAGGTGGAAGTTTTCATTGCATACTGTGATTATAGAAAGAAGTATTATATTGTAAAGAATATGTATAAAAAGAGTTTTATAAAGCAAAAATTTGAGTGAACGAGAATATCCTTTTTGTGAAGGCACCGTCAAGTCAAAAACTCCAAATAACCATCGTTTTTTACAACGATTTCTTTCGGTGCAAAAACAAGATTATATTTTGGTACTTTTCACTTTTTCTGCCTGGTTTTCAAATATTTTTGAATCCGGATGTACGCCGAGTCTTTCTTCCACCTTTGGAAGCCAGGAAAGTACAACCTGATTATATGGATCCAGTTTTCGGAGTGACAAAAACGCATCATATGCCTTTTGATCAGATCCTACCTGCAGATAGGAAAGTCAGAGTATCTCAAATGCTTCAATATTTTTTGGCTGTACTTCTGAGAGTTTTCGAGAATAGAGCAGTGATTCTTCATACTCATGCTGCTCATATCCGAGCTCTGCGAGAATATGGAGAAGCTCTGCGTTACGGGGCTCTTTTCCGAGTCATTTTTTGAAAATATCATATGCCAGATTTTGCTTGTTTTGACGAATAAGATTGTTCCCGAGATACACATAAATGCCCGCCTTTTCTGGATCGTGATGAAGTAGAAGATCACGGAAAAGAATTTCTGCCTTTTCCAAATCATTTTCTTTTTCATAGAGCTGAGCGAGGAGGATATTGAGCTCCATATTATGACGATCGATGATGAGCCCTTCTATGATGGCCGCCCGAGCTTCTTCGTATTCTTGCACAGCGAGCTTGGCTTTGATATTTTTTGTCAGAGCTTCGAGTGCCTTTTTTTCACTCGCCTTGAGTTTTTTCTTTGGGATATTCAGCGATACATCTGCTCGGCGTGTTTGTACTTCTACCTTTTTCTGTTCCATCGTATGTCTACGAAGACTCTTCGTGCGCTCTTTTCGGCGAAAAAGTGCAGAGGCCTGCACATGCGTATATTTTGCCCAGACACCATGAAAGGTGTGGAAAACGATATACCCGATTCCTGCTATAAAAAGCAGTACCTCCACCCACAGCAACTGATAAATGAGGATAAAAGACATAAGAAAAAAGTAAACGAATTATAGACAAAATAAACTGAAAGCAAACAAAAGTAATTTTATTATTGTGCTTGTATAATCAAAAAATCATTATACAATCCAGCGTATGAACCTCTATCAAACCACTCTCGCCTACTTCCGAGAACTCTCTCGACTTCCACGTATGCCCCTCCATGAAGAAAAAGTAAGAACATGGATTATCACATGGGCAGAGAAGAGATGATGGAACTATAAAAAAGATACTATCGGAAACCTCCTCGTGATAGCTCCAGGAAACAAGGAAGAATCTCTCTGTCTCCAATGACATATGGATATGGTCTGTGTCTCCGTGTGACACCATAACTTTATGACACAAGGCGTGACGATCATCGAAAAAGATGGGAAGCTTATGGCGCAAAAGACAACACTCGGAGCGGATAATGGCATCGCTATCGCCACCATGATGGCACTCGCAGACACCGAAGACCGTCCAACACTCGAGCTCGTGTTTACCATAGGTGAAGAAGTAGGACTCGTCGGAGCGCACGATATCACGCTGCCGATTTGATCACCGCTCGCGCTCAATCTCGACTGGTGTGACTCAGACAGTATCGGGATTGGTTGTGGATCGACACTTCTCATGCATGGAACCAGAGAAATCCCACAGTGATGAAGTGATACAAAAGAAGATCAGGGGAACCTATTTGAAGTCGTCCTCAGCGGGATGCGGTGAGGACATTCTGGGATGGATATCAGGTATTATCGAGGGAATGCTCTCATAGAAATACTAAAAATAATCGAAGATCTCTCAGGAATAAGATACATCTGAGAAATAACCGGTGGCGACGCGGATAATGCCATTCCGAGAAATGCAAAAAGCATTGTCAGCTATTCTGGTCATCCAAATCTCTTCCGCAATCAACTCGGACATATCCAGAAACTCCTCCGAACAAAGTACAAAAATGAATCTATTACTATCTTGGCCAATGACTCTACTAAACCAGTAACGCTGTACTGACGTACGGAAGTCCTCCCACTACTCTCAGATAGTATAGAAGCAGGAACCGGCGTGCAGGTATGGTGAAGTCACAATACTCCCCTCTCATCTTGGAATCTCGGACTCCTCACGATGAAACAAGGAAAAATCACCACCTCCTATTTCCTACGGAGCAATCTCATAGACGGAATAGAGCCAATGAAATCAGAGTTGGTAACTGCGCTTCCCGAAACCGAATGGACGATGAGTCAGGATACGCCTGTATGGCTCAGTGATGCCACCTCTCCATTTGTCGTAAATATTCAGGAAGTATTCCGTGATGCAGATGATGAACCACTCCCTGCTGTCACCACCCATGCAGCCGTAGAGGTAGGGATGCTCGCGCAAAAATACCCACAAACGCAGTGGGTTTCTGTCGGAGCAACTGTTCATAATATGCATACGACCGAGGAATATATCGAGATAAAAGATTTTGAAAAATTCGTCGAGAGAATGGAGACACTTATCGCAACTCTCGGATAATATCTCAACTAGAGTGTAATCCAATATCGTCGTTTCTTCCGTCCGTTCTGCATGACAAAGTGTTCAAAAACACCACCATTTTTTTCGATAACTCATCGAGATCAGAGATTATCATCATAGCAGGCAATAAGTACTTTTTCAAGTCCGAGTTTTTTCGCTTCCACGAGGGCGAGACGAAGCATCTGCTGACCATATCACTTCCCTCTTTCACTCGGACGAATCCCATATCCGATATGTCCTCCCGTTTCGATAAGATTTGGATGATTGATATGATGACGAATTTGAATCGCACCAAGAAGCATCCCATTCTCTATGAGAAAAAAGAGATGCGCATTTACCCCTGTTGGACTATCAGTAACGTCTCGAGAAATGGTCTCAATAAATGTCTCAAATGGCTCATCCGAAAATACTCGACTCGGGATAATCTCCTCTCCCGCCTCTCTCCACTCCCCTATCATTTCCAGATAGGACTGTTTATGCGAGAGATTGGGAAATTCGAGGTGAGGCATAATTAAGTTCATTTAAGACATCTATCATTATCTTCACTATCAATTGCTAGCAAAACCATAAATCGTGACAGCTCCTCAATTTCTGGATCTGAAAAACCACCTTCCGCTAATGTGACTATATAAGACCATCCTAATATGCTTCCTAAAGTATTACATGGTGATCTGGAAAGAATATCCGCAATACCATCCCCAATCTTTGCAAGTTCAGGTGGTACAACATAGCCAGCATCTTTTGCCGACTGTATTTGACTCACGGTATCAGCTCAAGTATCATTTCAGGACATAGTTTTAAAAATGAAAATCGAAAAACAGAAACGGGTTTTTAGGGGACATACTGTTTGAGCGGGATGAAATTTAAAAATTGATGAATACAGTTTATAGCGAGTTTATGTCCCCTGAATGATTTTGGTACTTTTTTCAGAAAAAGTACAAAGAGCAGTCAGGAATGGATCCTGAATCAAGTTCAGGATGACGAAAAATATTCATTGCCCATCCTTCGTACATCCTACACTAAAGCTTCGGAGCACTACGTAGGGCATTCTTCGCTATTTTTCTTTCCTACTCATGGCTGCGCCATTCGTAGCTCGAAGAGCGAAGAATGGTGGAGGTGGCGAGAGTCGAACTCACGTCTCGATACACAGTACCATAGTATCTACTTTTATAGGTGTTTAGAAAATCAAAGTACGTAAGTAAACACTCAAACAGCCGTAGTTTGTTGATAGACATAATACGCGAATTCCCGTGCCTATCAGACTAAAGAAAACTCGATGAAGAAATTAAAACCTTATAGGGCTCCTCATGCACCACTATAACGTGTGTCATCAGGAAATTCCTGGCTCCCGCCTAAGCGGGGATGACTGCTACTCCTGCGTATTAGGCAGTGAGAGCGAATGAAGGAGTAAATACGCTTTTTACAGCAGCAAATACTCGTCCACGTGAAGCATTGAAGCTAGCACTTAGATTGTGTCTTTTTTGGTGATAACGGGAGATAAAGACATCTACCGAAAAGCAACTATGTTACCGCAAGTACCGATAGAATACCGGTCACCCCCTTTACAAGAACAATAGCCATAGATAGAGCAGAAGCAGAAGAATGGATTATAAAAATATTCCTTTCTCTGGCTCTAGCTCTTTCTCTAGCTCAGTACATTATACTCACTTTTCCTTTTTTGTGTAGAGATTGTGTGAAGTTTTATTCTTCAACGATTGGTGTTCTATGCTTCTGAGCAATCTCAGCAATCTTGTTTTGACAAGCTTGCTGAATATTTAATAAAAGTATTCAACTATTTTGATCACTGAGTTGTGGTCTGTCAAAACCAAATCACTCAGGTGGATTGGCTTTACATGACTCTGATCACCATCAAATATTTTGATACCATGGTTCATCTTTACGGTTGGCATATATCCTACCTGCTCCATAAAATTTTGCATCTTCTCACTTATCGGAAAGGAGTGCTCTTGCTCCATTAATATGCTCTGCATAATGAGCATTCAAGAGTAACACTAAAAGCTTATTTCTATGTAAAAGAACTGTAAATTTACATCTACGGGAAAAATAATTATTGTGTTGTAATGCTTTTATAAGAGCTTTCTCAAGATCTTTTATATCTTCTGCGTTAGCTCATTTTTTGGCCATCACTAGCATAATATGATCACGATACTCATCTATAAGGTATGCTTCTGTAAGTACCTCGGATATTGGAAGTATCCCCTCTCAATATAAAGACTCCGGACCATCAGCTCCAAGTGGATTCAAATGAGCTTGATGAGGTGGTAGATGTTGCAAGGACATATAATATAATTAAGAATAATATTTTAACCGAGCTGTGCATGTTGATGATCTCATGGAACTATTTTAAAGTCACCAATTTGTTTTGGGGCGCCTAATCTAAGTTCTCTATGAATAGTCTCCAAATATAAAATTATAAGTTTTTGTCAGGTAGTCTTGTGTTGAAATGATAACCAACATCATCCCCCATGGGTCTCTAGAATTTGGCAAACAGTCTTAACCACAGCATCTGTCACCCCATCACACGGTTCGTATTTTTCACGTAATCTACGAAATGCAATATAGTCAAAATGATACCGTGGTTCGATTGCGTCTCATACCATATAAAAACATTTAATAAACTTAACAATCTTATCCTCTCTCTGTTACTTGTCAAATATTTCTGAATAAACATAATACTCTTTTGTACACGTTTCCAATTCAATGCAAGTACTCTCTTGCCAAAAGCGGAGATTATCCTTGCAAAAAAGGCATAAAGAGAGTATACTAAACCCATCGATAGACTATGAATGGACCACTGTTTCTCTTAACACTTATTATACTGGTACCCCTTCTCGGATGAATAGGTGTCTTCTGGTACAAAAAAAGTATCGACCAATCACGCTCTCTCAAGAAAGTCCATCTACAGGTCCTGATACCTCGCAAGGATAGTGATGCTGATGTAAAACAGGATACCAGCAAGGATTTTAAAGACTATATCGGTCTGATGGAGCAGCTTCTTGCTGCGATGAATTCCCTCTATTCGAAGAAATTTTGGAATAAACTCCGTGGACAAGAGACCTTTTCGCTCGAATATATCGCGTATAAAAATCAGATTCTCTTTTTTATCGTCTTTCCAAAAAAATATCAGGTACTCGTAGAAAAACAAGTGACGAGTTTCTTCTCCGATGCCGTCGTCGAGGAAGTCGAAGAAATCAATCTCTTTGAATGAAAAGACTTGTACTATGCGACTGAATGCCTGACACTCGGACATAACTATATATTTCCGATAAAGACACATCAAAAGCTCGAATCTGATCCCATCAACAATATCACCAACGCACTCTCAAAACTCGATGAAGATGAGGCCTGTATGATACAGATTATGCTCCGCCCGACGAATAATCATTGGCAAAAGCACGCCAGTAAACATGCCGGACATCTCCAGAAACATGGGCATGATACTGGTTTTTCACCGATGAGCATCCTCACATGATTTATCAATTTCTGGAAAGTAGATGAGAAAAATGAACATAAGCCAGAAGAAAAAGAAGGACCATCTGCGCTCGAATCAGAGGAAGTAAAACTCATCGATGAAAAGAGTAAAAAGGTCGGTTATGACACGGTTATTCGTCTTCTCACAGTCGCAAAAGACCATCACTCTTGCGAGATACAGATGAAAAATATTCTCGCCTCTTTTGAACAATTTCGCTCACCAGATACGAACTATTTTCATGATTCGCATGAACACGCCAGCGCGCGTACTGTGAGAAATATGCTCTATCGAAACTTTGCTCGACCTTACTGGAAAAATATGGTTCCGATGATTGGTCCTATGATTCTCAATGTCGAAGAAATCGCCTCTATTTTTCACTTCCCTCACAGTAAATACAATCTCACGCCTGAGATAAAATGGCAAAAATTTAAAATCGTAAAAGCACCAGATAATATTCCAAAGGAAGGAATCCTCCTCGGACACAATGTCTACCGTGGGAAAAAGCTCCCTATCTATATGCACTCAGAAGATAGGATGAGGCACTTCTACGTCATCGGTCAGACAGGTACTGGTAAAACTACCATTCTCGAATCCATGGCTCGGCAAGATGCAAAACTCGGGCATGGTATGGCCGTGATGGACCCTCATGGAGATTTTGCCAATAGCATGCTCGCGCATATTCCTCGTAGTCGTGCTGATGATGTCATCTATTTCAATCCAAGCGATACAGCCCGTCCGATGGGTCTCAATTTGCTCGAGGCAAAAGACCAAGATGAGAGAGAATTCGTCGCACAGGATGCCAATAAGATGATGATAAAGTTGTTTGGAAATGAGATCTTTGGACCTCGTATTCAGGACTACTTTTTGAATGGTGTGCACACACTGATGGAATACCCTGGTGGTGGTGCTCTCACCGATATAGTCCGTCTCTTTACAGATGAAAATTTTCAGATGGAGCGACGACGAACCGTCCAAAATAAAATCGTCAAATCATGGTGGGACTATACCTATGCAGCGATGTGAGATCGTGAGAAAAAAGAAATGATTCCCTACTTCCAGGCAAAATTTTCTGGATTTATTACCAATGAGCTCCTGCGAAATATTATCGGTCAGACCAAGAGTTCTTTTCAGGTTGACGAGGTGATGAATACAGGGAAAATCCTCCTTATCAATCTCTCAAAAGGTACTCTCGGTGATCTGAATTCCAAACTGCTTGGTATGATATTTGTCACAAAGATCCAGAGTGCAGCGATGGCACGACAAAAAATCGACAAAGAACTCCGAAAAGATTTTTACTTCTATATCGATGAGTTCCAAAACTTCGTCACAGATAGTATCGAATCTATCCTCTCAGAAGCTCGTAAATACCGACTCTCTCTGAATGTCTGTCATCAATACCTTTCTCAGCTCGAGCAATCCGATGCACTCACCAAAAGCTCTGTAAACCTCAAAAATGCAGTCTTTGGTAACGTCGGTTCGATGATGAGCTACAAGGTCTGAGCCGAAGATGCTGAGAAGCTCGAAAAAGAATTTGCACCAAATTTTTCTGGCTCTGACCTCGTCAATATGGATAAATTTAAGGGTGTGATGCGACTGATGATCGATGGACAAGTCTCACGAGCATTTAGTCTCATACCAGAAAATATTTACCTCGAAAAATGAGACCCAAAACTGATGCGAGCTTTCACAGAACTCTCTCGTCTGAAATATGGTCGTGAAAAAGAATTCGTCAATCGAGAAATTATGTTCCGTATTTGAGCCCCATAGCAAATCTCGTTATCTAGTAATCCTATTCTTGATATGTCTAAAAAATCCTTTCTTTTTGTATTTTGTATTTTGTATTTTGTATTTTTTATACAGGCTTTCGCTCTGTGTAATCCAAATGCTAAAACAGCAGGATTTGACGAGTATAGTGACGGACCATATTCCTATGAATGCAATGTCAAAAATATGTGCCTGGGAAATAGAGCAGGTGCCGATGGATGGGATTTTAATACCAGCAAACAACTCGTAAAAAAACATGATGCAGCAAAATATCCTGATCTTTCAAAAGAGAAAAAAAGTTTTGAGGATATCAAAAAAAGCTATAGAACAACGCAAAACACTCTCTTTAAATGCGCCATACTAAAATCAAAGTATGCAGCTCATTCTCAAATCATAAAAGACCATAAACCTACCAAACCCTCTATCACCTATCTCGAAAAGCTCAATAGTGAGATCAAGGGAGAAATAAAGGAGCACGAATGTCTCTCCGCGGGAGATGAGGATAAAATATTTAATCGTAAGGATTTACTCGATTCTGCCTCCTATGAAGAATGTGTATACCATATGTATCTCTACTATTATGAAGAAATGGCTTCGAATAATATCGGTATTTTTTATGGAAATGAACGTGGGGTAAAGAAAGCAATCGATATCGCAGATGATGTCTCTCGTATGCGGATAGCGCTTGCAAATGAGCACAATCTCTCAGCAGAGACACTCACTAATGCTCTCGACAGTTATGCCGGATTTAACGCAAACTATACACCTCATATTTTGAATGAAACAAACTATCAAGAGATGGTTCAGAATAAAGCAAAAACAGCAACAATAATGGACAAAATCAAGTCTCTTATTGAACGATTTGTAGGAGCACAAGCAGCAGTATAAAAATTGCCTTCAAAGAAAACACATGTTTTTCTTTACTTCTCAAAATAAAGCACTATACTGTGCGCGTCGTCAGATAAACGTACTAGTGAAGTGGTTCTAACCCGCGAACGTGTGAGCTTATCAGTCGATGTTTATTTTTTTCTTTTTTTCGTATGGGCAAGCGCCTTTTCGTGGGAAATCTTCCGTATCGTATTACGGCTGATCAGTTACAAGAGCTTTTCGCTCAAAATGGTACAGTAGTTGATGTTTTCATCCCTCTCGATAGAGAGACTCGAAGACCTCGTGGTTTCGCTCTCGTAGAGATGTCTACTGAGGAAGAAGCTGCTGCTGCTATCGAAGCACACAATGGTAAAACAGAAGTGGCTGACGATCGTGGTGCTCGTATTATCACTGTCAATGAAGCTCGTCCAAAAGAGGAGCGTCCTGCTGGTGGAGATCGTGCTCCTCGTCGTGAAGGTGGATACAATGGTGGCGGAAACAATGGTGGCGGTAATCGCTGGTAATTTTTTCTTATCATATATCTTCAAGGCCGTCTCTTTATGGGGCGGCTTTTTATTGCGTAAATAGTATTGAGACAAAGAATTGCTAAATATATAAAATTGATATGATTGGGGTATGAATGAAGCTCCTTGAGAAGATGTGTTACCAAAAATTATCCAATGAGGCATGGGTGCAAATGTATCGAGCCCTCTTCTCGCAGCAACCGTTTCTGGTGCGAGCAGACCCGGCAGAGAAACCCTTGGGACTATATCAGGAACTGCACTTGAGAGAGTGATGGCACGAATGTTGCAAATAGGCGATACTGATGCTGATGACATTATTCGAGCTCTCGCAGATTTTCCATTTCCAGACGTTGCTGAGAGGATTATCAAGAAATACCATAATAATGCCAAGGCAGGAATACCCGTTTTTACCGTACAACCATCGAATCATCTCATCGAACTTGTTATCTGTGCAAACTATGCCTTTGTAAAACTCGCTAAAAGGGGGCACAACAATCCCGTTAGTATCAATTATCTCGATAAGATAGACATGCCACATCTCTCCTCTATCTATGGCGCTATGCTCGCAGATGTTGATTTTGTGACGATGTGAGCAGGAATACCCCGCAGAATACCACCCATCTTTCAGGCATTTTCAGAAGGGAAAGTAGCCACATGCAATATCCCCGTAATTGGTAATCAAGATGGTTATGAGATGACATTTGATCCAAAAGAATTCTTTCATCAAGAAACTCCTGAAGTGAAAGTGCCAAAATTTCTCCCTATTATTTCAACAGATATATTAGCGCAAATCCTTAATAAAAAAATACACGGGCTTATGACAGGATTTATCATTGAGGCACCAACAGCTGGTGGGCATAATGCTCCTCCAAGAGATAAAAGAGCATATGGTCCAAAAGATACAGTAGATTTTGAGAAAATGAGAGAGATATGACTACCTTATTGGCTCGCTGGATGATATGCCTCTCCGGAATGACTAGAGAGAGCTCTCGATCTTGGTGCAGTCGGGATCCAAGTAGGATCTATATTTGCATTTTCTCAGCAATCTGGCATAAGACCAGACCTGAGAGAGCAAGCAATCGAGATGGCCTATAATGGGATGCTCCGAGTGATAACAGATAAACGTGCCTCCCCAACTGGTTTTCCATTTAAAGTCGCACAGATACAGTGAACCGTGTCTGAAGAGGTTATCTATAAGACGAGGGAACGTGTCTGTGATCAATGTGCTCTTCGATCCGCTTATCAAAAACCAAACGGTGGTATAGGGTATCGATGTGCGAGCGAGCCCGTGGATCATTATATCAAAAAATGAGGAGAAGAAGAAGATACAGTTGGAAGGAAATGTCTCTGCAATGGTCTGATGGCGACAGCTGGAGTAGGAGATACAGAGCCAGCTATAATCACTCTCGGGGATGACACAAGTTTCGTGCAAAGACTCTTAAAACAAGGAGAAACATCATATAGCGCACTTCAGGTACTTGAGTATCTATTCTGAAGGAAGACTTAATGATATTAGCGGGAAAATACTACAATACTATTCCTCTCTCCAAACTCACATTTCTCAAGAGTGAATCCAGCTTCCTCGGCAAGTTTTTGGTATTCAGCGAATGAAAAAGCATGGTATAGTCTCTGGTACTCCCCTATTTTGATAGTAAAGTCTGCACTTCCATCAGGATATTCTAAAGTTTTAGATGTCACGTAACGCTCATTTTCTGGTGAAAGAAGATTCCAATTTGTCATATATATTTTTCCTCCAGGAAGAAGTATTTTTTTAGCGTCTTGCAGGACACGTAAACGGTCGAGAGAATTTTCTAGATGATGAAAACTCGCAATAAAAAAGAATGCATGAAAAAGAGGCAAAGAAAATACTTTCCCCATATCGCACATATCCATCTGCTTCCACTCGATGACTTCGGCTGCTTGCGTGAGAATAGGGTCCCCCTCTGCTTGTTGGAGAAGCTTCTCAGAGAGATCAGCTCAGAAATAATGGGTATGATGTGATTGAAATGCTTCAAGATACTGTGGCACTTCCAGAATATGCCGAAGCAGTCGCCCATTCCCACAACCAATATCAGCTATTTTCCAAATATCCTCAGTTTTAAAAGACTGCATAAAATCATCGAGCAGCATATTCACCTCTCCCCATCGCATATCCTGGCGACTCGCACCAAAGGTTTCAGCAAAATCATCGTACCCTGACATATTATTTTTTCTTATTATTTCTACTAGTACCAATAGATCGCTTTGAGCGAAAAAGGAGTTCTTCGGGATATTCTTCGATATCGATAAAATCATCAGCGATTTCACGAAGCTCTTTATTGGTCGTACGCCCAAAGGCCATGACCTCTACGAGACACCCCTGCGATTGTTGCAGATAATTCACTACAGGGCAAAAATCTCCATCGCCAGAAACAAGTACGATAGAATCAACTTTTGAGCCAAGACGAATCGCATCCATAGCAATACCGATATCCCAATCCGCTTTTTTTGACCCATCGACGAAGACTTGTATTGGTTTTTGTTTGATCTCAAATCCTCCTTCATGGAGAGCATCGATAAAGACTTTGTTGGTTTCTTCGGCCGTATCAACTGCATATGCAATCGCTCGAGTGAGTTTACGTCCTTGAGTCACGAGCTGAATAATATTTTTAAAATTCACACGAGAATGGTAGAGATTCTTGGCAGAGTAGTAGAGATTTTGCACGTCGACGAGGATGGCAACGCGTTGCTCAGGGTTTCGTATAATCATAAAAAGTGGGTTACAAGGAAAGTATACCTAATATACTATCTTTACAAATTTATTACTTTTGACTTAGTTCTCGGATTGGTTTATAACTTTTTCGATGAATCTTACATATGCCTAGTTTCTGAAGCGCCTTCTGATGTCATGGTGTTCCATACCCTTTATGTTGGGCAAATCCGTATCATGAGAATGCAAGATCATACTCCCGCATCATCCTATCTCGTGTTACTTTTGCGATAATAGATGCCGCCATAATCTGTTTAATTTTTGAGTCTCCACGAATAACGTATTCCGGTTTTGGAAGATCGGGAATATCAAACTGATAATTATCTCGCCCATCTATCATTAAACGAATTCCGTCATTTTGTATTTTGTATTCTGTCTTTTGTATTTCCTGCAATGCATGAAGCATTGCCAGCCGATTCGCCTCACGAATTCACACTGTATCAATAATCTCATTTAAAATAATTCAGACTGCGAAGAAAAGTTTTTTCTTTTTCGCAAGTTCTAGAATGGTATCATACGTCTGTTCTCGTTCGGATGGCGACATCTGCTTTGAATCCTGGAGAATACCACGTATTGGACACCTTCATGACCAAAAAACACAAGCCGCCACTACGGGTCATGCCCATGCTCATCGTCATGCTTCATCGACTCATATATATCCTTGTTTCATACAAACAGTATGCAAAAAGAGCTTCCTTTTGCAATAAGAGTTGATTTTTTACAAAGATTTCAGACAATGTATCTATGCATCGAGAAAAAACTTTTTTTGAAAATTTCCACACCTATGTAGATCACTATAGGGGGTATGAAGATCGTAGTATAGATGATTTGTTTTCTGAAATACAAGAAGGGACAGCATATCTTACAAAAAGTGATAAAATCTTGATTCTGCAGGCCTATGAATTCTGAAAAAAAGCACATAAAGGACAGGCGAGAAAAACGGGAAAACCGTTTTTTACACATCCGCTCACCATCGTGTGTATGATGCTCCCCTACAAACCCGATGCCGAATTGATAGCCGCTACACTGCTGCATGACACCATCGAAGATACCACAACGGACATGGAAGATATAGAAAAAATATCTCCTGTTGTAGCGATATTGGTGGACTGAGCCACGAAAATAGGTTGCGGATGAAATGAAGAAGAAGATATCTATTTTACCCCAGAACAAATCAAATTTGAAACGATTCGAAAAATTCTCTCCGCATCACAAAGAGACATACGTATTCTCTTTCTCAAGATATTCGATCGTTTCCATAATATGATTACCATTTCTGGGAAAAATCCCGGAGGCCAAAAACGCATCGCTGAAGAAACAAAAAATATCTATGTTCCCCTCGCAAAAAGATGTTGACTACGTTCGGTATACCACTTTCTACAAGCTCTCTGTATGGAACTCCTTGAGCCAGAGAAATGGATTACCCTAGAAACTTTTCTCCTCTCAAGAGAAGAGGGTATGCGTTCGGAATCAGAGGAATTACAGGAATATTTAGAGCAACAAGTATGGTCAAAAAAAATCATAACCCATTCTACGGAATTTCTCTCACCTTTTTCCATCAGTGATGGAGAATATTTTCAAAATAATGGCTGGTGCGCAACTGACCTCGTTGTAGCGGAACCAGGAGATTGCTATGCTATACTCTATGATATAGGACATCGAGAAGATCCAAACTGTATACAGTCTGGGAAAATAGCGAATTTTATTAATAATCCCCGTTTTTCAGGATATTCCGGGTTGCATTTTGAGGTTATTTTTCGTGGATCTCGTAGGATGAAAATCAGAATAATCCCAAAAAAAACACAAGACTCTATTATCGCTGGAAGAACTTTTGTAGAACTTGCGAACATCTATTCTCCAGTATTATTTCGAGATTTCGACCTTATTAATGAAGCAACCACATCAAATTCCGAAGCATTTATGGAAAGTGTGACAACACATATTTTTGCAAAAAAAATACCACTTCATAGCATGGTAAAACCAGTTTTTTATATGCCCCCTGGTCTCACAATGCTTGATGCAATTATTTATCTAGAACCCGAAAAATTCCCCTATATTGTAAATATTTACCGCAATGAAGAAAAAGTCCCTTTGTATGCGTTACTCAATCATGACGATATTATTACCTACACATTTTGAGACAAAATAATGCTCACAAAAGAATCAAAAAAAGATGTTCAATCTGGTATTTCCGAGTGGCGATTAGACCACTTATTCAATAAAATATAAAGAATGAAATATATACTCGTAGCTGCCATGACAAAAAGGAGAGTCATAGGAAAAAATAATCAACTCCCCTGGGATATCCCTGAAGAAATGACTGATTTTCGTGCTTTCACACAATGAAAAACGATTGTCATGGGGCGAAAAACGTATGAGTGACTTGGAAGAATTCTTCCAAAACGACGCAATATTATGCTCACACGAAATCCAGCTTCTGTAAAAATAGGAGACTTCCCTACTCTCAATCAAGATGGAAGATGGTATGTGGACGGAGGTGAAAAATGACAGATAGAAATCTATACCTCCAAGGAAGAATTAGAATTCGCTGTGGTAAATGAGGAAAATGTTTTGATTCTCTGAGGATCTGAGATTTATCAGCTTTTTCTCGATGATCCACGCTCAGAGATACGTCTCTCTGAAATTCATAAGGAATATGATGGCGATGCATATTTCCCAGATTTTCAAGATCTCTACATCGAAATTTCACGAGAAAATAAAGGAGAATTTGATCTCGTCTGGTACACAAGAAAAAAATAATGTATGAACATCTTCACGCCTCGCATAAACCTGAAAAGTCCTACTACAGTGATATCGTTGCTCTCTATTATCGGTGGCATAGCTTTTATGCTCTATCCACCAGTTATCCAATATGGTATGTATGCCTCTCCAGCAACACCGGTACACCATATTCTACAATTTATCCTGTATAGCTTACTCCACTGAGGCATCCTTCATATTCTGAGTAATGTCATTTTCTTCTTATTTATCGGGAGAATCGTAGAAATCACGCATGGAAAATCCTATGCTTGGAGACTCTGGCTCTGGACAACACTTTTCGTAGGAACATGCTTGATGTTTTTGTCTCCAGTTCCAACTATCGGATGAAGCTGATTTGCGATGGCACTTCTCACTATTTATACGCTCGATTTTTATAAGCGTGGTGATCCTGAATACAGATGATGACTTCTTTTGATCGCTCTCAATATTGGTATCGGGCTCTATGGAAGTATCAGTCTTCTCTGACATCTTTCTGGCGCTATTGCAGGTTTTCTCTATGGGATAGTGATAAAAAAATAGCATTTTATTGCAAATAAATACACAATAGGATATACTCTGACTATGAAAAAAAATATATTTCTTTCTCTTCTCTGCGTTTTTGTCCTCAGTAGTTGTGTCTCTCAAAGACCCCTTCCTATACATGCCGTCTCAACGGAAAAAAATTTTTCTGTTATTGTACTCCCAGATACACAAAATGAAGTCCAAAACTTTCCAAAAATTTTTATGAGCCAAATAGATTGGATTCTAGGAAACACAGAAAAACTCAATATCAAAGCTGTGGTACATGTAGGAGACCAGGTCAATGTCGCCAGTGATGAGAAACAATGGAAAACATTTGACGAAGGTATAAAAAAACTCGATGAAAAAAATATGCCAGTATTGCTTGCTCTCGGAAACCACGATCATCCATCAACCCTCTATGACAAGTATTTCCCTATCTCACGATACAATCAAAGGCCATGGTGGGGAGGACAGATGGGGAAAGATACAGATAATAAATATATTCTTTTGACACTCGCATGAGAAAAATATATCTTTATCAGTCTCGATTTTTGTCCAACAAAAGAGGAAATCAAATGGGGCAACGAAACCCTAGCGCGCTATCCTGACCATAAGGCGCTTCTCTCAACGCATGCATTTTTGGATAAAGATGCTGGAAGAAAACCCCATGTCTGCACAGATACTGGCTATATCTGGAATGATTTTGTGAAGCTCCACAAAAATCTTCAACTCGTCGTATCAGGTCATGTCCACGCAGAAAATATGAGAACTGATAAAAATCTCGCAGGTAACGATGTGCATCAAATGCTTGCTGATTTTCAAGAAGAAGATTACGGAGGCAATGGGTGGCTCCGTATCCTACAATTCTCACCCAAAAATAATCGTATTAGTGTCACAACATATTCTCCTTCTCTCAATAAATTTCAAGAAGATACAAACAGTCAATTTCAATTGGAGTATAATTTTTAGGATATCAATCCAGCCCCCCGCATCATCCCAATAATATCTTCTACTGCCTGTTCTACAGTAATATTATTATAATCATAGACGATATCAGACCAGTGTTTAAAAATCTCATAATATTCATCTTCTTCGAGTCTTTCGTCAGGAGTTTCGTTGCTGTCAGATCGTTTTTTGAGACGTGCTAAAAGAACCTGGGTATCGATATCAAGATAAATGCTTAAAAAGGGAACCTTGTGCTCAAAACACCATTTCCTAAGGGCTACAAGAGCGACAACTTCTGACTGATAGATGCCTGTCTTCTCTGGAGCTGCTGTTCCATACAGAGCTCGACTGGAGTCTTTATAATAACACTCGATGATCTTACTTTGCTTAAAATATTCAACAAAAGTTTCTTCCGTGACAAAGTGATAATCCGATTCTCACTTAAAACGTGGTTTTCGAGTAGTAAAATTACGCGTTTTTTCAAGTCCTAGTCGCTCATTCAGCATCTTGATAAGCGTAGTTTTGCCACTCCCTCCTCGACCATTGATGTGCAAGATGTAATCAATCATAGGAGGATTATAGGGATTTTATATTTTTGTCACTTTCTCTTTACCGAACATGAAACATCTTTCAAATAACTTGAATCTGTGATTTAAGATTATCAAAAGTACCATTATTTTCATAAATATAATCTGCCAATTTGAGACATTCCCCTATCTTTTGGGCATTATCAGAAGTATCTTCCATAGATTCTATTCTCTGAAACTCCTCCCAATCAGTAGGATCTCAGAATTTACCACGTTCTAGAAGTCGTTGAAAACGAATCCGAGGATCAGCATCAACTCCTACTAACATAAAATGAGTATTTTCTCGAAGATATTTAATCTGCCCCAACTGCCTCATGCCTGCTATAACCAAGGTCTCCTCAGGAGCTCTTTCAACAAGATACCGAGCGAGATATTCGTCTCAATATTTTTCTGCCAGCTCTCTCCCAAGACGAATAAGATATTCTCTATCTGGGCTCATTCCGCGTTCTTGTGCAATCATTTTAAGAGTACTACTAATCTGATAGAAGGGTAATTGAAATTCTTCTGAAATCATTTCAGCGAGAGTATCTTTTCCTGAAGCAAGAGTTCAAATAATTCAAAGGACTTTTTTCATAGATGTAAGATATAAAATTCCTTCTTTCTTCTTTTTTATTTCTTCTCTATTCTTTATCTTTATCCCCTCTTTCTCTCGTTCTCTTTCAGTTTCTTCTTTCGAAGACGAACCTTTGTAGGAGTGATCTCGACATACTCATCAGGACCGACATAGTCGAGAGCATCTTCGAGACTCATCACACGAGGTGGAGTCAGACGCATCGCTTCATCAGTACCAGATGCTCGCATATTCGTGAGTTGTTTATTTTTTGTTACATTCACGACGAGATCAGATCCTTTGAGATGTTCTCCGACGATCATACCTTCATACACCTCAGTCTGTGGCTCGATAAAGATAGGGCCACGCTCTTGGAGATTAAAGAGTGAAAAAGTCATAGCAGCACCATCACACGCAGAAATCATCGATCCTACATCACGCTTATTCATATCGCCAGCATAGGGAGCGTATTTATCAAAAGCACTTGCGAGGATACCTTCACCGCGAGTCATCGTCGTGAATTCACGTCGGAAACCGAGGAGCCCACGAGTTGGGATAAAGAATTCAAGTGTTGTAAGGCCTCTCTCAGACTTCATATCCTGCATGATTCCTCGTCGCTTTCCCATTTGCTCAATAACAGAGCCAGCTGATTCATCTGGGACACTGATAATACATTTTTCAAATGGTTCCAGTTTGACACCATCTTCCTCGTGGAAGATAACTTCTGGAGCACCGACCTGAAGCTCAAATTTTTCTCGACGCATCGTCTCTATAAGCACTGCAAGATGGAGCTCTCCACGACCAGCAACGACGAAGGACCCATCTTCTGTAAAATCTACCTTCAATCCCACATTCATTTCAAGTTCTTTTTCCAGACGATCACGGATGTGCCGAGAAGTAACATAATCCCCTTCTCGACCAGCAAATGGTGAATCATTGACGAAAAATTGCATTTTCAAGGTCGGAGGATCGATATGAATAGGTGGAAGTGCTTCTGTATTTTCATCTGTTGTAATGGTCTCTCCCACATAGATATCAGGAATACCTGCGATAGAGACGATATCTCCCGCGATACCCTCTGCAACTTCAGCTTTTACAAGTCCAAGAGAAGTAGTGATTTTACTGATTTTCCCTTTTCGTTTTACACCATCATTACCAATAATGAAGATGTTAGCTCCTGTTTTCACCACTCCATCAGCCACACGCCCGATACCTTGTCGACCCATAAAAGAGTCATACGCGAGATTGGCAACTTGCATACGAAATGGCTTTGTCTCATCATTGTCTCGTGGCTGAACTCGCTCCAGAATCATATCAAAGAGTGGTTGAAGATTTTCTGATGTATCAACGATTTCTCGCTTTGCAACACCATCACGAGCAATCGTATAGATATGAGCAAAATCACATTGTTCATCTGTTGCTCCGAGCTGTACAAAAAGATCGAAAACCGCATCGAGAACATAGTCAGGACGTGCCGTTGGTTTATCGATTTTATTGATAACGACGATAGGACGTATGCCGAGTTCGAGAGATTTACGAAGCACAAAACGAGTCTGAGGCATCGGACCTTCATAGGCATCGACGAGCAGGAGAACAGAATCAGCCATTCGGAGCACACGCTCTACTTCTGAACCAAAATCCGCATGCCCAGGAGTATCGACAATATTTACTTTTGTATCACCGATTTGGATAGCTGTATTTTTTGCATAGATAGTGATCCCTCGTTCTTTTTCCTGGTCATTGCTATCCATAACACAGACCTCAACGGCTTGATTATCACGGAAGGCACCACCTTGTTTGAGGAGGGCATCGACGAGTGTTGTTTTTCCGTGATCGACGTGAGCGATGATAGCAATAGTCAGGTATTTCATAAAAAATTAAGAGGGCAGAAGTATTATTTTTTTGGAGTTTGTGCGATATCTTTTTGATAGGCATCCATACAGCCACTGTAGAGAGCGATCTCATCGAGTGGACGAGCTCCTGCGATACGTCACAACGTGTAAACAGGTATTTTTTGAACACTCTTTTTATCGCTTCCGATAGAGAGAGTGGTGAGTTTCGTAAGTTTTTCAAATGGCGTCAAATCAGAAACAATCATGGACTCGGTTGCAGCACTAAAATCATTGATGATTTTGAGAGATGCTGTATCAGTAGCTGGTATAGAATCACGGATACTCTTGATAGAAGCTCGTACAATATCGATTTCAGGATTCAGCAAATTAATCTGAGCGATTTCTGGAAGAGCTCTCAGAGCTTCCTCATTAAATTGCCACGTCGGATAACTCATCACATTTCTTTCTGTGCATTCCTGGACCTGACTATTTCATTTTGAGCATTCAAAATATGGCATATCTTTTGCAGAACGACCAAATAACTTTTTTTGTTCCGCACAATGTGGACACCATGAGGCACCAAACATAACCACCTTTTTCTCAGCAAGACAGGTAGTAAGATTTTTATACTCACCTGTTCCCGTACAAGAAGAGAGGAGAAGTCCTACGAAGAGGAAAAAAATAATCTTTTTCATACAATGAAAATAAAAAAATAAAAACTAACCCGAACATGCATCACACGAACCGCCCGAACACGTACCACAGCTGGATGATGATTCCCCAGTACCAAAGAGAGAAATCATCACATTATTCACTTCATTTTGTTCTGGCACTACTCATTCAAAAATCATATCTCGGAAATCAATGCTTGATTCTTCTATACAAAGTGCTGGTGTAGTCGTGATATGGAGCTCTTCTCGATATACTGGCGTATCGTATCGCTCCAATATAGCGTCAGAGAGAAGTCATAACTCCTCAAGAGCTATTTGCACACGAGAGAAAAGTGTTTCAGCATCAGGACCTTCTCAGACGATTCGAATTAACATATAATTTATTCAGCTTTTGTTTCCTCAACAGGAGCTTCACCTTCTTCTCATTCTTTCTTTTCAGTCAAGACTTCCACATCAGCAGGCGCCACAACCACTTCTTCGACATATTCTTGGAATGCAGAAGCAATAACGATTGCCTCCGTTTCTTCATGGTGCAAAATTTCTATTTTTTTGCGATCGATAGTAAGGTCAGAAATATGAATCATATCACCTGCTTTTTCTAGGACAGAAATATCGACTTCTATCTCGGCTGGAATATCAGCTGGTAAACAGCGGACCTCGATATCTTGCATAACATGTTCTATGATGGCACCATCACGGGCTGCCTGGCTCGTTCCAACGAGCTTCACTGGCACAGTGACGTGGAGCTTATCAGAAGCGACAACAGCATAAAAATCAACGTGTTGAAAATCTCCAGATACAGGATGTACTTGAACATCATGAATAATCACTTGGTGTTTTTTTCCATCGAGAGTCAAATCAATAATATGAGAAAATCCAGAAACACGAAACACGCGGAGAAGATCAGAAGTATCGAGAAGGATAGGTGTGCTTGGCACCTTTTTACCATAGACTACACCCGGCACAGAACCACCACGGTTTGCTGTACCACGGACGATACGGAGATCGGCTTTTGGATCACGTGCAGTAGCTACGAGAGTCAAGGGAGACATACAAAAAGGAAATTAAAGAGTTTGCGGGAATTATAGCGATACTTCAAATAAGTCAATTTTTATCGAGAGAATTGTTCTAGAGACCGATTTTATCCTCTATCCACCAGTATTTTGAAGGCATTGAAAAACCTATTCATATATGATCATTCCAATTTTTAGAAATAAAATTTGCTCATATCAAAAGTTTTCATACAATCCTTTCTACATGGTGAGTTACCCAAGTGGCTGAAGGGGCGGGATTGCTAATCCTGTAGGGTGATGAAAGTCGCCGCGAGGGTTCGAATCCCTCACTCGCCGCCATGTAATGACATCAATAATCTCCTCCGAAGTGAGGAGATTTTTTATGGCAATTTTATTCTGATGAGTGAGGGATGAGAATCCGAAGTTGAAAAGCAAATTTTTTTGCTTTTCAACAAGGAGAGCCGGGTCGCTGGCGGAGAAGCGACCGAATCCAAGACGAACCGCCATGTTACGTTTTTAACTAAAAGACCCCCCCCCCCCATTGCTGTGGGTCTTTTAATAAAGGTCGAGATTAAATACACAATGCTGGAAAGAGGGTGCAGAGTGGATCCTGCACGACAATACAAGGTTGTGAAACGGCTGGATGCTCACCAGTACAATTTACAAGAGGAACCACTTGTCATGAACTGTCTGAACAAGTTACGGATCGGTATTGAGTATTATCTACACATGCCGCCCAAGGACCAACTTGCCATGAATATATATTAATACATGCTCCATCACTACATCCATTTGGACATTCATATAAATTTTTCTTTCCATAATTATTTTGTTCACAACTATATTCAACGAGTTTCCCAGTTTCCTCATCGGCTGTGCCACAATAATCTACCCAATCATCCCACACATTGGGAGCTTCTAAACCATGAACCTTACCTTTTTCATTATAATTCAGACCACCGTCACTATCGGTACATGTTGCAGGGGTTCCAACAACATCATACAAAATGCCATATGGCCCAAATCCACTATTATCACCTTCAGTTGCTATATGAGAACGTGCCATATCTGTTGGTCGCATTTCCATGATACACTCTTTAGCGTCGAAATGTCCTTCACCACGAGTTGGAGCACCACTTCAGACTAATTTTATTGTCTTTGCTTTAGTGTTTGCAATAAAGATTGGAGAAAAATCAAATCGTACTATTGAATCAGTCACTTTCCCAACTGAGAATACCACATCCGAAGAATTACGAAGCTCGTATTCGCCAAAGATATCACACGTAGTGTCACCTTTGATATTTACCATTTGAAATTGTAAATATTTAACAGCAGCCGTTCATTTATTCGTTGATACTGTCCATTCTCAGAGATTACCTACTGTTCCAGGAACTACAGTATTTACTACGGAGGATCTATATGGAGAAAAACTGAGTCGTGTTTTAGGGTTTGAGAAAACGATATCATTTGCCTTACAGTCTTGATACAGACCAATTTCTATATTGAGTAGTCCCAGTCGTCTTTCTACAGTACGAAGCTCGACAACATTTCTCTGACACTGAGTTTTTGCTTGACCTTTGAGATTTTTACAAGTGTTTTCAAGAACATTTGTATCCAAGGTCAATTCCTCACGTCGTGTTTGAAGACGTTGGACTTCGGCTAGATCTGCAGTATACTGCCTCGTTTCTATTGAACCAGGAGTGACCGCTTGTGGAGTACAGACAAACCCACCACGACTCATAACAGATCCGACTATGCTAGACTTCAGTCCATCGCGATTTGTCACAGAAAGACCAAAAGCTATACCAGCAAGGAGGAGTACTCCTGCTACCACGATCGCAAGTTTGCGTTTGCGTATCATAAAAGAAAAATAAGGAAATAGCAGCTCTCTCTCTTGATAAAAAAACGGAAAATAGAGCGAACTTGTGTAATAGTATCCTATTTTTTATTGTTTATCAAGTATTTTTGACTCTAAATTCTCTACCATAAAATATTTCGCAGTACTTGTTGTCTATACATCACCCCTACCCCCTCTAAAATTCTGGTGAATTTTTAAGGGGGAGAATCCAGGGTGAGTCGGGAACAGTAGCCAAACTCCCTCTTGAAATACTGAGTACCAATGAAGGATTTAAAGGGGAAGGATCAAGGAGAAAGTTGGCTCACAGATTCTTCTATCATATTTTACGCCACTTGCTCGAGTTCTTCTTCACTATCAGCATCACCATCACCACTCTCCCCCACCACCCCAAACCCATCCCCAATATCCTGATCATCAAATCAGATAGCTATGAGATTTTCAGAGTCATGCTTTTTTTCTTCGAGAAATGCAATAATTCTCTCCACAGAAGAAGCGTTCAAGTCATCTCAAAACATATCAGAATAGTCACGGATTTCAATCGGTGCATGACGAAAGATATTCCAATAGACCAGTCCTATCTCTTTGAAACGATTGACGAGGATATTATTGAGTAAAACCAAAAGCCGTGCTTCTTCCACGTCGGCATCTTCATAGTAAGGAATTACAGAGTTAAGATGGGATTCGACCTCTTTTTCGTGGATTCTATGAGCTTTTTTGGCTTCTTCAGCGATACGTGATCTTTCGACCACGTAGTAATCATCGTCAGCGACAGGAGAAAGATGTTTTTTCATTGTCATAAGAAAAATTACACTATAATTCTATTGATTTTCCTACCACACACAAATCCTATGCAATTGACGAAATCCCTCCTTCATACCACAGAGAACTATATCGAGCGACTTCGCCGGAGTGGTATTGAAACTGTGGAAGATCTCTTGCTATTTTTCCCAAAAGGTCTCGAAAATACCAGTGATGTCTTGGAGAGCTTTGCTTACGTAAATATCCAAGAAAAAAACACTATCAAAGTGACACTCATAAATATCGTCAATGAAAAAACGAAGTACCAAAAAAATCTCACAAAGTTTGTCATATCAGATTGTAATGGTATGCTGACTGAGTGCGTCTTTTTTCATACACCATTTTTCAAGAAACCACTTAAGCTGTGAGATACTATCATTATTCACTGAAAGCCAAAATATGAATATGGAAAACTCACGTTTGTACAACCGGATATAGAATTTTTTGATCCAGAGCGACAGGCATATCTCCCGACCTATATTGAGATTCAGTGAATCTCGACAAAATGGTTTCGTGAAAAAATCCCCCTTCTTTTCCCCTATCTGCCACTCTTACCAGAAGTACTGCCAGTGGAAATCCGAGAGGAAAGAAAACACGCACCGAGAATACAGAATATTAAAACACTCCATGCTCCGAAAACGCTTCAGGATTTTGAAGCTGCAAAACATGAGCTCGCATACGAAGAACTTTTTGAGCTCCAGTATCGTGCCATCCAACGAAAAAAGATTATTCAAGATGCGAGCATAGGCCATGTATCGAGTATTCCTCTGAGTGTAGAGCGAATGAAAGAAGCTATTGAGAGACTGCCTTTTTGACTCACAAATGAACAAAAGATAACACTTTTTGAAATCCTCAAGGATATGGAAAAAGATATCTGTATGCAACGGCTTCTGCAGTGAGATGTATGAACGGGGAAAACAATTGTAGCATTTCTCTCTATGCTTCACTGGATACAGTGAGGTGGAGGACAGATAGCATATATGGCACCGACGACGATACTGGCAACACAGATTGCAAAAAAATTAGAAGAATTTCTGACACCCTATGGTATCACATCGAAGCTGTTGATAGGCAGTCTGAAGAAAAAAGAAAAAGAAGAAATCAAACAATGAATCGAAAATGGCGAAATTTCTATCGTAGTCTGAACACATGCTGTCATACAGGAAGATGTCCGATTTCAGCGGCTCAGCTATGTCGTCATCGATGAACAGCATAGATTCGGCGTCGAGCAAAGAGAAAAACTCACGGAATACACTTCAAATTTAAAACACGAAGAAAAGCTAGAAGAAGTACAAAATACAAAATACAAAATACAAAATGAAGGAAATCTTGATTCAGGAAACTCAGTAAACTTAGGAAACATAATAAACTCAGTAAACCCCACCAATCATGTCAGAATCATGCCCCACGTTCTGATGATGACGGCGACGCCTATCCCGCGAACGCTCTCTATGGCGATGTATGGGAATCAAGATATCTCCATTATCCGTGAATATCCAGCAGAGAGAAAAAAAGTCATCACAAAAATCGTTACAGAGCATCACGTACACGAAGCGTATAAATGGATTGAAGCACAGATAGAGCTCGGTTTTCAAGCGTATTGGATCTCTCCTCTTGTAAATGAAAATGAAAAAATCAATGCCATATCCGTGCACGAAACTGCAGAAAAACTCAAGATGATTTTTCCACACAGAAATATAGGAATTTTGCATGGAAAAATGAAAGCAGAAGAAAAAGATATGATCATGCAAGATTTTCTTGATAAAAAATATGATATTCTGTCCGCCACTTCCGTGATAGAAGTCGGCATAGATAATCCTCGTGCAACCGTTGTCTGTATAGAAGATGCACATCGTTTTTGACTCTCTCAACTTCATCAATTCCGTGGACGAGTCGGACGATGAGAGTGGCAATCGTATTGTTATCTTCTGACTGATAAAAATAATTCCGAGAGATTAAAAGCACTTGAAAAAACAAATGACGGATTTGAAATATCAGAAATTGATATGGAATTACGCGGTCCTGGCGAAGTCTACGGTGTACGACAATCCGGCATCCCCGACCTCAAACTCGCCTCTATCACTGATCTCACAAAGATCTATGAAATACGAAATGATATCGAAAAATATCTCCACAAAAAAGAAGAAAAATAGATATAAAAAATACTCGCATAATGAGTACGATATTTTGTAGTGTTATTTTGTGATATAAATATGTTTTTTGGAAAGGTATTTTTTCTTGTGCTATAATTGGATATATAAAAAAATATATATACTAAATTTGTACGTGTTTTATTTCCTAATTTCTTTACTATGCCAGCTCCTAAAAAAGCAGCTAAGAAAGCAGCTCCAAAGAAAGTGGTCAAGAAAAAAGCAGCTCCTAAAAAAGCAGCTCCAAAGAAAGTGGTCAAGAAGGCAGCCCCTAAGAAGGCCGTCAAGAAGGCAGCTAAGAAAAAATAATTATTTTATTTTTTTAGAAAAATACTTCTCGTTTGGGAAGTATTTTTTTGATTGTGAATTTCAAACTGAAATGCAAAAAATAGAATTTCCTTGTGGAACTGAGTAAACTGAGTAAACTGAGTACGCTCATTTTCTTATGAACACTATACTCCTCATGACCGCCACAGGCGCTGAAAATCTCGGTGATGAGCTGATTACTCTATGTGAGATAAAAGCGCTCAGAGAAAAAAACACACACACGAATATCATCCTCTTCTCTCATAGCCCAGCTCGAACATGGAGATTCTTTCGGTCACAAAATATCGCAGAAAAAAATCTCATCATACTCCCCTATTTCCCAACCAATATACGAAAGAATCCTCTAAAAAATATTGTATATTTTTTTCAAACGCTCAAAGTCATCAGACAATCAAATCATACCTATATCGGTGGTGGTGGTTTATTGTACAGTATTTCTGAGGAGTGACATTCTCCTCTTCGTCTCTGGTGGATGCGTGCAAAAATAATTAAATTTTTCAAGAAACCACTCACCTACCTTTCTCTCGGAGTAAGTACCAAAAAAGAGGAGCTTCAAAAATATGCTCATGGATTATTTCAATGAGCAACCATTACTGTCCGAGATACTGAGAGCCAAAAAAAAATTCAAGAAGTTGGCTATAAGTCATCCATCAAGCAAGATCCTGTCTTCGAATATACATTTCAGAAAACAAAGATGACTAAAAATAAACATACGATAGGTATGGCTCTGCGATCTGGATTTTTATCAGATACACTAGTAAAAAATATCATACAAACACTGCTGAAAAAAAATTATCATATTATTTTACTACCTCATTCGCTCCATCCAGATGACGAAAAAGCGCATGATGGATATTATCTCCAAAAATTTCTCTTACCAGGAGTCAGCATCACACAAACAATAGAGCAAACTCTCGCCGCATATACGATGTGTGATTGCATTGTCGGGATGAGACTCCATAGTATCATACTTGCTTCAGTAGGAAATATACCACTAATAGCTATCAGCTATGGCGCAAAGACGCGCGCTATCCTCAGGGAAATGTGACAAAATTTCCTAGACGCAAAAGAAGTGACCACAGAGAATATATGTCAGAAAATATGAAGTATTCTGGAATCAAAACTTGTCACGTAAAAAATTTTCTCCTATGTACGTTGCTCTTTCTGACATCGATAAACACATTTTCTCTCTCACGCCAGGTGATAGGGTGTTTCTCCGATGAGTTCCCTGAGCTGGAAAAACGACCTTCATTCAAGCACTTATCCGCCATCATATGTGAGATAAGAAGCTCACAATAGTCTCACCAACCTATACATACTATCAGAAATATGGGAAAAATCTCTATCATTTTGACCTCTATCGTGCGACCTGTGTAGAGGACATTATACGCATAGGGGCTGATGAAATACTCGAGAATCCAGAAAATATCTGCCTCATAGAATGGCCGGATATACTCGAAGATAGAGTACAGCCGACTCAGACAATTGATATCACTCTCCGAAATGATAAACGATATTTTGAGATTCATGATGTCAAGACGGATGTATTGACATAACATACAAAAATCTTACCCTTTACGCACTTTCTAATTTTTTTTTATGAACAAATTCACCGTCTTATCACTTGTGGCAGCATCAATATTCCTCGTATCGTGTGGTAAACCAAATCTCGATGACGTCATCATAACTCCAGAAACACCTATCGAAAATAATGCACAATCAGCAAAAGTCTGTCAGCCAGTTATCAAATATCTCACATGTTCTCTTGCAAGTGCAGCTGAGGCATCTAAGAAAGGATATGAAAATGCTATTAAGAATTTACAACGAGAAATAGATAACGATGATCCTGCTAAAGTGGCTCAAAAATGTGATAGCATGGTCAGAGTGCTCGTAGAAAAAGTGGCCCAACTCCCTAAAAATGGTTGTATTGTTGAGCCAATCTACGATATAAATGCTATGAAACCAACTCCCGCTCCCACTACAGTAACACCAACAACTGAACGTAGCAAAAAATAATGTCAGACACTCAAAAACATATTGCAGTTTTATACGAAGAGCTCATTGAGTCTCTTCGTATTTTTGAAACTGGAAAGAATATCATCGTCGATGCAACTCTCGGGTTGGGTGGGCACGCCACATGAGTGATACAAAAACTGGGGAAATGAGATGTATTTATTGGTCTCGATTGTGATGAAGCAAATCTGAAGAGTGCAACACAACATCTCCTCTCAATCATATCAGAAAAATCAGTCGAAAATCAACCAACCATTTACTGTATTCTGAGCAACTTCCGTGATATAAAAGAAATCATTCGGAACCTATCAACCTATCAACCCATTAACAAACTAAACGAACTAAACAAACTAAACGAATTAACGTGCGTTTACGCTGATCTCGGAGTGAGCAGTGTGCATTTTGATACCGCAGAACGTGGGTTTTCATTTCGCTTTGATGGACCACTCGATATGCGTCTCGATATCGGTCAAGAAACGACGGCAGCAGATATCATCAATACACTCCCCTATGATAAGATGGCGGAGATGTTCCGCGTCTACGGGGATGAGCCAAAGGCGGGCTTTATTACCAAAAAAATTCTCGAAGCCCGAAAGATACAGCCGCTCTCTACGACAGAAGAACTCACAAAGATAATCACCAGTATCTCTCGTGATGCCCTTCCTCGGGTTTTCCAAGCACTCCGAATAGCGGTCAATGATGAGTTTTGAGCGCTTGAGAAACTTCTCTCAGGTGCAACTGATTTACTGCTTCCATGAGGAAATATATCGATTATTTCTTTTCATTCTGGGGAAGACCGTATCGTCAAAAACTTTTTTCGCAATAACAGTCACGGAGAAGTAGACCAAATAACTGGCCAGGAAACCACTCAATGAAAACTCGAGATCATCACAAAAAAACCTATCACACCAACACAGGCAGAAATACAAGCAAATCCTCGATCAAGAAGTGCGCTTTTGAGAGTAACAGCACGAAAATAAAAAAGCAATAAAAGTTGGTTTTGAAAAAATACAGTTTTTTCATACAATGAAACTCTATTTCTTTTTCTAAAAAGGATACCGTATGAATAAATACTTTACAGAAAAAATCGAACAAACTTTCCGCTCCATCAGAAAGGAGGCGAGAGAAAAGGTAAAAATCTCTTTTTCTCGTGCCTACTGACTCGTGATTATTTTACTTATTATGGTCGGAGGTCTCTATGTATGGATTTTAAATGCTAACGCAAATAGTGGTTATCAGATGACCAGCATAGAGAGTATCCGACGAGAACGGCAACAGACAAAACATACCCTACGATCCAAGATTGCAAAACAAGAATCCCCCGATGAACTCTATCGAAAAGATGATAGAATGAGACCAGTAGATCTAAAAGAAATTACCTATATTACACTTCCCTAAAAAATGCCAGAATCCCTCAAACAGCTGATAGATGCTTTTGCAAAGCTTCCTGGTATTGGTGAAAAAACAGCGATGAAGCTCGTTTTTTATATCGTGACAAAAAAGATATGATTTCTTCAAGAACTCTCCGAACGACTGCTCTTCGTAGAAAAAAATATCTCTGTTTGCCCTCTCTGTCATGGGCTCAAGGACCGAGATGTGGAAATGTGTAAATACTGTGCAAACGACACGAGAGATAGTAAAACCATTTGTGTAATAGAAGAATATGCAGACCTTCTTGCGATAGAGCAAACTGGTGTCTTTCGTGGCCTCTATCACGTCTTGGGATGATCGCTCTCTCCTCTCCATGGACGAGGACCAAAGGACCTCAATTTTGGATCCCTGATGAAACGACTTGATGGTGTCGAAGAAATCATCCTCGCGACAAATCCAAATTTTGAATGAGAGGCCACAGCGCTCTATCTCAGAGAAAATATCCCACAAAATATTCGGATTTCTCGGCTTTCTCGATGACTCCCAAATGCTGGATATATAGACTATGTGGATAGCTTGACACTGATGAACGCACTGAAAGGAAGACAGGAATATCGTTAGAGAGCAGAAAAATGAGCAATTAAGCTTTACTTTTAAGAGTTTTCTGATACATTTTCTGTATGAGACTCACCATCCAGACATGAACCGATAACCCAATACTCCGAGCAGTTTCGAAGCCCGTGAAAATAACCGAACTCCATACTTGCAAAGCTTTAAGTGAAGCGATGCTGAATTATATCAAAAACCCAAAACATCATGGAATAGGACTGGCGGCACCTCAAGTCGGTATCAATAAACGTCTTATCGTGGCTGGGCTTCCTACGCAGAGGGATGAGGAGGGGTATCCTCTTGTCGTGATGATAAATCCTACTATTCTCTCCTCCTCAAAAGCAACTCTTATTGATGAAGAGGGTTGTCTCAGTCTGCCTGGAATCACAGGAAATATAGAGCGATCAACGACGATTGAGATAGAATGGATTGATATCAAAGGACGTAAAATGAAGAAAAAAATCACTGGTTTTGGTGCCCGAGTTGTGCAACACGAGATAGACCACCTCGATGGAGTACTTATTTCAGACAAATTCTTGAAATAGTGGAAAATATATGTTAGAGTAGTATCTGTATGGTACAAAAAGATACTTCCATCCAAGAACTTGCCAAAAAAAACCAAGAACTCCGAGAAAAGCTCATTGCTGCTGAGCAGTGGATTGGGAGGGAGTTTTCTGATATGCAACTCCGCCGTCATAAAGAAGAAGCCACCAATACTACACGTATAAAACTCACCGAAACGCCCGAACATATCGAAAAAAGAATTACAAAATATTTCCAAGAGGAATCAGCAGTACTCGGTGAGGAAAATCAAAAACTTCTGATAGATTCAGAGATAAATTTTTATCATATTGTACGAAACAAGGAGCTTGATGGCTTTGTCGTCACAAATACCTACCAAAAAATTCTCGAAAATCTCTTCGAACAATACATAACCAGTTATTTTAGAGAACAACACAAACGAGGTCGTCTCCATCCAGCGAAGAACGATCTCCTCGAAAAAACACTCTACAAAGTGCTCCATCAAAATTTTCATCTCTCTCTCGGGAAGCTATATCAGATTTTAGAACGAATTATGCGAGGAGAGAAAAGTGATATCATAGACCTTTTTGAGGATTCTCTACGAGAACTCCCCGCCTATACTATGATCTATGATGCCACATTTTGGGAAGACCTTACAGAGAGCATGAATACAGGAGCTTTCGGAGAAAAGCGTCATTCAGGCAAAATAACCTTTCAAGATGTCCAAAAACTTCGCACCATTATGACTGGGAACTTTTCACAGGGTGGATTTATAAAAAATATTCTTCGTTTTTTTGCGTAATACAGGAATGCTGTCTCCTTCTTTTCAAACACCCCCGTTTTTATCTCCTTTGTTCCGCCTATTTCATTCGGCGGACAGGATCTCAAAATCCCCCCTACCCCCCTTTATCAAGGGGGCAAGCTACTTGTTTTCTTGCCATTCGGAGATGAGAGTCTGAGAGGAAACACTGTTTGAGCGGGATGCATTCAGAACATCTGCTGAACTTGGATGATAGCGAGTTTATTTCCTCTCAGTGGTTTTCGTACTTTTGCCATCAAAAGTACGAAAAGGCAGCCAGTAAGACACCCCAATCTTAATCCTAATTGTTCAGCCCCCTCATAAATAAGGGGGAGTTTTAAAAAAATTCCTACCTATGACTATTACTATGACTATCGCTCCTATTAGCTTTCTTCTTTTTGTAAAATTTTCCTCCAAAACTGACATTTATCTCCCCCATTCATCAGATTCGTCTTTGACCAGAGTGAAGCATGGTGAGGAAAATCATCATAAGTGGTGATAACACCACCAGTCAGATGGTAGGTAAGAAATGTATCTTCCAAATCACGATAGAGTAAATCAAGATCATCACTTTCGAGCCGTTTACCATATGGAGGATTTGTCACGAGATGCCCTCCATCGATGCATTCAAGATCTGAAAGTGGTCTCGCGGTAAAAGTAATGGTATCCCCTACTCCCGCTCTACGAGCATTCTCCTCGGAAATAGCTATCATCTCTGGCTCGATATCACTTCCGAATATTTGGTAGGACTGTTTGAAGACTTTTTTTCTCGCTTCTTGAAGAGCTTCAGTATGAAGAGCTGTATCATACCAGAGAAAGTGCAGAAAATCAAAATCTCTCTGCAGTCCTGGAGCGATATTGCGAGCTATCATCGCCGCTTCGATAGGAATCGTGCCACTTCCGCACATCAGGTCATAAAACGGTTTAATATATTTCCAACCGCTGAGAAGTATCATGGCTGCTGCAAGAGATTCCTTGATGGGCGCCTCCCCTGCCAGAGTCCGATATCCACGCTTATGAAGTGCGTGTCATGAAGTATTGATCAAGATATGTACCTCGTCAGCGACGACGAGAATAAATATCTCGATTGGCTGATGCAGCATATTTTCATGCCACTCATCATCTCCATTCGAGAGTCGACGAATAATGGCTTTCTTTGTCACCGACTGAATCGTAGGCGTATTGGAAAGTGCTGAACGAATACTTGTCGCAGAGATATTGATGGGCGTATTTCCTGGTATCCACTGGCTCCAGTCGATACTTTCGATACACGCGAAGAGTCCATCAAACGATGTCAAAACTATCTTATCTAGTTCAATATAAATACGATTGGCAGTACGTGACCATATATTCGCCGTGGTCATCGTCATCATATCTCACGAGAAGCCCACCAATCGATCTTGACCATACGTTATCTGAATATTTTGACGCTCGAGCTCACTGCGCACCAGACGCTCAACTCACGGAGTACAGGTAGCGAGAAATTGCATATTCCAGCATTATAGTGAGAAGTACCTGGAAGGCAAAAGAGAGATATTTCCTTATATCAAAAAAAGAGGAATATAATTATTTAATTATATCAGCTTTTAACTCTTCAAGCAATAGCTTCTTCTTCTTGAAATCAAATGTATTAGGTATACTGAGTTGTGGAAACACTTGACTAAATAAAGCATCTATTTTAGCCGGTTCTACTGGAATATTTGGTATGGACTTTAAAACAGTTTTAACGTGTGCTTTTTCGGATGGATCTAAATTAAACGTATATTTACCGGTATTATCTTTAGCCACTGCATTCCTATTAGATCACATTTTAATAGTACCGTCATTTTCAAACGTTGCATTATGAAATGGTTGTTCGGCTGCCTTTGCTTGAGCTCAGAGACCATCGCGAAGCGTCCCAAGACCTGCAGCTTCAACAGCTGCTGGATGATCTCAGAGAATGCCAGCCATATCTGATCAGTTTCTACTATTTTCAACAGATACCTTAAATGCTTTCATCTCAGGAGTATTTTTCTCATCTGGTAGAAGTTTTTCAATTGCTGCCAAGACCAAATTTTTGGCCTCTTTTGGATCACGCTCTGTTGTCTGTAAATATTTATTTATTACATTATCTAATGTTCCAACACTAGATTTAAAGTCATTGTAAGCTTTTTCATATGACTGTCGTTGTCCTCACATCATATCGCTCATACTTTTCCCGATTTGTGCATCTCGATTTGTGACGCTGGTATTGATGCTGCGTGCGATATTTTCGAGAGCAGCCGGATTCGTCAAAGCAGCAAATGCTGGATGTGGCAATGGAAGATAACTCGGTGAATGAGCGACGAAGTTTCCGACACTATTTCAGAGTTTCTCAAAAGGCGCAAAAGCTGCTTTTGTGACGTCATCATACTTCGCAGCTACACTGACTCACATAAACATAAATACGAGAGCGAGCATCGTCAAAATAATATGAGCAAAGATATCCTCCACGCCACCTATCAGTCCTGCTGTCGCACCTCATGCTGAAGCGATACTTGCATTACCCGCGCCTCAGATAATATTTGAAAACGTATCTCAAAAATTGAGAATAATCACAGAATCTGTAGTACTTTCCTTTGTTACCTTGGCTGATGTCAACATAGGAGTCGTCCCGATGAGCAGTCTGGAAGTAAAAACAGGACCATCAGCACTTGATTCTTCTACAATACAATATGTCACCATATTACCTACTCATTCTTTTGTACAATATTCTACGCCTTGTTCATTGGGCTTGCCAACTCAGCTATGAAAATTATCCCGCACGACTCAGACAAAAAGGAGTCCAAAGGCAAGAACCGCTGAGACAAGCACAGGTACCATGGCGAGCTTAAAAAATGCCTTAAAACCAACAGAACCCATCCCAGATTCTCATCCCTCTCAGACAGGTGTTCAGAGTCATTCTCATGTAAAAAATGCCAATCAAAAAAGTGGCGAGAGCATAATATATATCCAGAGTTTTATCGCACGCGCTAAGAGAATCCAACATAGTGCTATCAGCATTATCGCAAAAAATATAGTCACTATCAGACTGAGTCAAAAATTACGAACAATGCCCATTAAGCTCTTAATACAAGACTCAGAAGTTTGATATTGTACCGTATTATCGGAACCAGTCTCTGCGGTACATAATTTGTCCAAGGAAAACTTATTAGCATCTTGTATTTTAAAGATGTTATACGCATAGATCATAATGATAAAATACGGACCAGCTTCATTTCGATTGAGAAATTCTGCTGGCGACATACATCGTGCACCAGTTTCCTCATTCCGTCAACCATCACATACTGTGCTCGGACCATACCCATCATCTGTATTCGCAGAAAAATCAAATTCTTTTGGTAGGACTTTTTGGTGCCATAGAGATGTATCTTGTTTACCGAGTCCAGCGCCCGTATCGAGCTTACTGATAGATCCCATAGGGATAGAGAGGACTGCTGCCACGGCTTGATTTGCAAAAGAAAGTGTCCAACTCACAATCAGCCAAGTAAAGGGAACTATCAAAATACCAACGAGGAAGGATCAGAGCTTTTTCTTGAAAGCATATTCGTTTTCAGGACCTCCAAAGATCTGCATAATCGCCATATAGAGGAGCATTATTGCAAACACAATATAAACAATATTTGCCACCAATATCCAAACATCTAGAAAATATGGTCTCAAACCAAAAAAGTCACCCATGGTCCAGTCAGGAGAGAGGAGCCATCCTGCGAGCACGACCATCGGTCAGAGAATCATAGCTATCAACCCAAAGAGAAGATTGAGAATTTCTATGATATTTTTTGTAATATCACTATCAGTATACTGGGCATTGTCTGTAGTTGCTCCAAAACACGCTCACGTCACCATAATGCCGAATATGACAAGAAGTGATATCAGACGTTTTTGACGAAGAAAATTCAGAATAGAAGAGAAAATTTTGAGCATATATTAGAGTGTTGTGCGAGAAAATATCTTGAGATCCTCAAGGGCTGAGACATTGGATCATTTTGGGAGATTAACAGTGACTCACTGAACCAATGCTGGCGTATTGGCTTTGATGACGGTGAGCTTTTCGTCAGAAAATTGTATGAGATTTTGGTATTCGCCTGCGATTTGTTGACCAAAAATCTGCCCATATTTATGATCTTGTTGTACGAGGAGGAGCTCATCGAGCTGCGCGATACCATCCATAATACCGCTACTGCTACGATCGCGATATGCCTGTTCGATCTTTGCTTGTGTATTTTTGATATCTGTTTGTGTACCGACAAGTGCGTTTTTGTGGATAAGGGCCTGGGCATTGATAGCTCGCAGTGTAGTGATCGCCTTTTGAGTATGTTCAGAGAGTTGCCCGATATAATACTCCAGAGCGGCTTGCCGATCTTTCTTGACATTGAGATAGGCAGGGACATCGATTCCAGCAATCTCTTCATACTCCGAAAGCTCTCGAAAATGATCAGAAAAGAATACTTCTCCATCCAGAGCATCTCGAATAATGGCTGTTTCTGCAGTAGAGACATCTTCTGGTAATTTGATTGGCACTTCAGTGACACGAGATGCACCTGTACCAACATTATTGACGACTGCGACCCCCACAAGAGCAAGTGGCTCCTCTGGTGCACTCTCGAGTACGAGCGAAGACTCAAGAGAAAGAGAAAATCCATACGCTGTAATACTCACTATGACACAAGCGGATACGACAAATCAAGACCAATCCTTGAGAGATATGCCCCGGAGTTTAGATTGTGATTTTTTGTGCTTTCACATACAGATACAATACCTCATTTTTTGCTCTGGTTCAAGCAAAAGCAGGAAATAAGAGTACGAATAAGATTGACAAATAAATAAAAAAAGTAATAGAAAAATACATTCCTTCTTTTTTCTCTTTTCTTTTTTCTTTTTTCTCTAGAATGAACGTATTAATTAATCATATTCTATGCACCGAACTCATACCTGTGGACAGCTCAATGCACACCATCTTACTGAAAAAGTAACTCTCGCTGGTTGGATAGCCAACCGTCGCGACCACGGGGGAATCATCTTTATCGATCTCCGTGACCGCTATGGTATTACCCAGCTCGTATTCGACCCTCAAGCATATGAAAATGTCACAAAAATCATCGAGTCTGCTCGATCTGAATGGGTGATAAAAGTCGAGGGTGAAGTACGGTCTCGCCCCCAAGGACAAACAAATACCCATCTTCCAACGGGAGAAATAGAGATACTGGTGCACGAATGTACCATTATCAGCAAAGCAAAAACGCCTCCATTTGAGATCAATGATCATGGCAATATCAATGAAGATATCCGTCTCAAATACCGTTATCTCGATCTCCGTCGGGAAGTCCAGAGAAAAAAGATAGAATTTCGTGCAAAAGTAAATGAATACACGAGAAAATGGTTTAGCGAAAAGGGATTTCTCGAGGTACAGACACCGATTTTTACGGTCAGCTCACCAGAAGGAGCGCGCGATTATCTCATCCCCTCTCGTCTTCATCCAGGAAAATTTTATGCTCTACCACAGGCGCCACAACAGTATAAGCAGCTCCTGATGGTCGCTGGTGTGGATAAATATTTTCAGATTGCACCATGTTTTCGTGATGAGGACCCTCGAGCCGACCGTCATAGCTGTGAATTTTATCAGATAGATTGTGAAATGAGCTTTGTCCATCAAGAAGATGTCCTCGAAGTCGCTGAAAATTTTGCCAAAGAACTTGTTACTGATCTTTGCCCTGAGAGAAAACTCCTTACCCCTATTTTTTCTCGCCTCACACATCGAGAAGCAATAGAAAAATATGGTTCCGATAAACCAGACCTCCGTTTTGACTGTCATTTTGAAGATTTTAGTGAGGTATTTGCAACATCAGACTTTTCTGTCTTTACAGGGGCTATCAAAAAGTGAGGCGTTGTAAAAGCCTTTAAGCTTCCTGGCGTCGCTATGTCACGAAAAGATATCGATGAAGTGACCGAACTGGCTATCTCTCAAGGTGCAAAGGGTTTGGCATATATCATCTACGAAACAGAAGGACCAAAAAGTCCTATTCTCAAATTTATGAGCCAAAAAGAACTCAAGCATCTCGAAGAAAAACTCCAACCACAGGTCGGTGATATGATATTCTTTGGAGCCGATGAGAGAGAGCTCGTCAATAAAGTGCTTGGATCGGTCCGTATTGCTCTCCGAAATAAATACAATCTCGTCGATACCAACACTCTCTCTTTTGCTTGGATTACAGATTTCCCAATGTTTACACGAGATGAAAAGACAGGAAAACTGGATTTTGACCATAATCCTTTTAGTAGTATCAATGCCTCCGTGGAAGACCTCAGAACCATGGACCCTCTTGATGTCTACGGATTCCAGTACGATCTTTCTTTAAATGGCTATGAAATTCTCTCTGGATCCGTGCGTAATCATGATCTTGAACTTCTCACAGAAGCATTTCGCATGGTAGGAAGATCTGAAGAAGAAGTAAAAACAAAATTTGGTGGTATGTATGAAGCATTTCAATATGGCGTACCTCCTCATGGTGGTTTTGCCTTTGGGGTGGATCGACTCATTATGATCCTGATGGGTGAAGATAATATCCGAGATATTTATGCATTTCCAAAGTCCGGAAAAGCACAGGATATGATGATGAATGCACCCAGTGAAGTCGACGAAGAAAGTCTCAAAGAACTCCACATACAGCTCAAGGTGGGAAAATAAATAAAGTGCTTTGGTGCGGTGGGTACTTACGTGATTAGGTTCTTCACGCCAATAATTCCTTTGGTCCTCTTCTCTTCTTTTATCCTATTTCTTCCTCCATTATTCTCCGAGAGAGAAGAGTATTGCCGGACTTTGCGGAATAATATTTGTCGAGATAAGCCCCGTGTTTTTATAGGATATAAATATCATACTACCGAGGACAATAACTCCCACGCCTAAAATGCTTCAGAGAATTCGAAAAACGTAGGATCCAAATTTGGGACTTCAAAACTTTTTTGCCAGAGCGATTTTAACAGCTGTATTTGTAACTAATGCAATAATAATGGCCACCGTCGCAGCAAGAGAGGAAAGCCCCTGTCATACGAGAGCAGATTTTTCTGCCATATCCTGCGTGATAGCGTCGACATCTGCAAGTCCTGAGAGAACGGATATAATATAAATAGGAAAATCTTTAAAATTTTTGAGCCATTCAATATGGGTAAAAAAATCTTGGTAAGATAGAGCGAGTGTCGAAAAGAATTTAATGAGTACGATGAATCCTGCGAATTTGAGAGCAGGGATGATCTGAAAAGGGCTCTCATAGGTACTGGAAATAGATTGTACATCATGATTTTTTGCTTTTCTCCAGAGCCATATGAGGATAACTCCTGAAGTGATAATCATGGCAGAAATCGGGATAAGGAGTGTCCCGAGTAGGTAGGGATTAAACGCTGTAACGATGATAACAATACGGAAGAGCATAATCGTACAGGCCGTAATAGTCGCAATCACTGTGGGATAGAGATGCTGAGCAGCATGAGTGCTCGTCTCAGCCATAGAGGAAGTCACGGCAGTGGATGACACCATGCCCCCGATAGCACCAGAAAAAATAATCCCCTTACTCGCTCCATAGATCTTACTCAATACATATCCGATATAGCTCACGCCTGACATAACCACCACGAACTGCCATATACTATAAGGATTGAAAAATGGAGCCGTAGTAAAATGCCCTTGTGGAAGAAATACAAACAGTTCCTGAAGTGTGTATTTTTGGTCAGGAAGAAGTGGGAGAATAATCAGAGCAATAACAGCAAACTTAAGAGTATTGGTGACTTCCACACTCCCCATCTTATCGATCAGAGGGGCAATACGTGACTTATATGCGAGCATAATCGTCAAAAGAACTCCAATAAAAATAGCAACCTGCATTTCTCAGAGCATCACAATAGTACCCAGCAAAAATGTCACTAAAGCAGCTAATTCACTCGTCACACCAAATAGATCATGATGAAATGCAGAATAAATATAAGAAAGAAGGATAAATAAAAATACTATAGTACCAATAAAAATCACCATATTTTGTGGTGATCATAATATCTCACCGAGATACACAGATATGGCTCATAAAATAGCCATTAATGTATAGGATCGAAGTCCTCAAAAAACAGAATGACTCTTGGTAACATCCGCATACCTATGTGCCGCTATCACCTCTCTCTCAATACCGACAAGTGCTCAAAGTGCCGCTGCCTCTAGAAAACGAATAATAATATCAAGAATTGTCATATAACCTATCTTACTCTACTTTACTGGAAAAATCAAACTAAAAGAATTTGCTAAAACATATTCTTATAGTGAAATATATAAAAAGACTTGCTTTTAAAAAAATATATATATGATATACTCTATGTGAGGACTTTTTCTTCTTTAACTACACATTTATGAATAAATATTTTGTTCAATATGTCGTCATCCTACTTTCTCTTGGTTTTTGTTCTACTGCAATGGGATATAGCACCAGCGACTGTGCTATGGCTGAAGATCTCGCCAGAACTGGTCTTGTATACCAACAAAATAACTGTTCCAAGTACAGTCTCGATCGTACTATTTATCGTCAAGAAGTAGCCGCTTTGGCACTTCGTGTCGCTGAAAAATGCTGAAGGATAGACAATATACCTGATCTCAGTGATTATAGCTGCCAAAATATATTCGTTGACGTAGGGGTGTACCGTCCCAATTCTTGGGCATGTCGTTCTATAGAGATTCTCGCAGAAAATGGTATTGTCACGACATCTCGTTATATGAATGGTAGAAGCGTATTCCAGCCATTACAAGACATCACACGTGCCGAAGCTCTTTCTATTATTATGGATAGTGCAGGTCTTGATTTCCGAGACACGATCTATGATGATTGGAGATTTTCAAATAGTGGTGCGGTCTCTTGGCAAAAACCAGTCATGCAATATGCAAATGATAATGATATCATCTCTTCCATAAATACTTTTGGTCCTAACAAAGTCGCCTATCGTAGAGAAGTGTTTTATTATGTACAGCAATCCATCGAGAGCTGTCTCGACGGAGATTCAAGTAACAACAATAATGATGATACTGATAATTTTTACATCACCTCTGATGATGTAACTCCTACAACCAATCAATGGGTAGATATGACTGTTCGTGCTCGTGATGGAACCTCTACAGATACTGGATACAGAGGAACTGTTAATTTTGACGTGTACTATCGATCTGGGAGCTCTTCTTCTTGGATTAAAACAACCTCATCTTCGTACTATGAAATAGACAGTGATTATGATGATAGCTACACATTTACTTCTTCCAATAATGGACAGAAGACTTTGAATAATTTTATTCGATTTAAGAAAAATAATTATTCCTACAAAGTAGTCGTCTCTGATGAAGATGATGATAGTATCGAGGGGTACAAGGTATTTACGGTGGGGAGTTCAAGTAACAACAATAATGATGATACTGATAATTTTTACATCACCTCTGATGATGTAACTCCTACGACCAATCAATGGGTAGATATGACTGTTCGTGCTCGTGATGGAACCTCTACAGATACTGGCTACCGAGGAACTGTTAATTTTGACGTGTACTATCGATCTGGGAGCTCTTCTTCTTGGATTAAAACAACCTCATCTTCGTACTATGAAATAGACAGTGATTATGATGATAGCTACACATTTACTTCTTCCAATAATGGACAGAAGACTTTGAATAATTTTATTCGATTTAAGAAAAATAATTATTCCTACAAAGTAGTCGTCTCTGATGAAGATGATGATAGTATCGAGGGGTACAAGGTATTTACGGTGGGGAGTTCAAATAATGATACCTGTGACTATGGTGAGTATGAATCTGGAAATAATTGTTATACGTGTGGTAATCGCCCTTCTAACGCCTACTATCTCGAACAATGAAGCTGTGACTGGGAGTGTGACTCTGGGTATGTCGAAAGAAATGGATACTGTGAATACGAATCTCAGAACTGTAGCATCGGACAGTATTTTTCAGGAAATTCTTGTTACAACTGTACTACCAAGCCATCAAGTGCTTATTATACCAGCTACGGAACTTGTGATTGGAGCTGTAATAGTGGATATTACAGAGATGGAAATACTTGTGTAAGCAATACTCAAATATGTGGAATCGGTCAGTATGCCAATGGAAGCTCTTGTCAAAACTGTGTATCTGCTCCGATACATAGTTATTATACAACTGCTGGATCTTGTAGTTGGGCATGTAATACAAACTACTATTCGACAGGAAGCCAATGTGTATCGTATACTCAAAACTGTGGTGTAGGGCAATATCTCTCTGGTAATGTGTGTGCAAACTGTACTACAAAACCAACTAATTCATTTTATTCTCAAACTGGAACGTGTGATTGGACATGTGACTACGGGTTTACACGTGATGGAAGCTCATGTATCCAAAGCCAAACATATGCATGGTATAATAGTAGCTGGAACACATGTAGTGCAAGCTGTGGAGGAGGAACACAGTTTCGTACTGTGGAATGCCGAAATCAGTTCTGAGCAGCTGTCAGCAATTACCTCTGTAGCGGTACTATGCCACCTACTAGTCAGTCATGTAATACTCAGACATGTACGACCTACTCTTGGAGTATCGGCAATTGGGGAACATGCAATAGTAATCAACAAACTCGTAGTGTCGTATGTAGAAATAGCAATAATCAGAATGTATCAGACAGTTATTGTACGACGTCTAAACCATCAACGGTGCAGAGCTGTACGAGTACGACCTACTCATGGCAGACATATAACTGGGGTACGTGTAGTGCTACCTGTGGAGGCGGAACTCAAACTCGTATAGTACAGTGTGAAGATGACTATGGTAGTGTCACAAATAACTGGATGTGTAGCGGTGGTATGCCTCCTACCAGCCAATCATGTAATATGCAAGCATGTACGACCTATTCATGGAAAACTGGAAACTGGGGAACTTGTTTCAACAATACACGAGATCGTACTGTTCTCTGTGAAAGAGATGATGGAGTACTTGTATCCAGTTTTTACTGTGATAGTGGTACGAGACCTGCTAGTTCGGAAAGCTGTGTCAGCATGACCTACTCTTGGAGTATCGGCAATTGGGGAACATGCAATAGTAATCAACAAACTCGTAGTGTCGTATGCCAAAATAACTTAGGACAAACTGTATCAGATGGGTACTGTGCTATCACAAAGCCAGCAACGGTGCAGAGCTGTACTAGCTATACCTATTCATGGACAACTGGTAACTGGGGTACGTGTAGTGGTGGCCAACAGACTCGTAGTGTATCATGTCAGAGAAGCGATGGAGCGATGGTTTTAAATTCATATTGTAATAGTGGTACTCAGCCAACGACGGTGCAGAGCTGTACTGCATATAGCTGGTATAGAGGAAATCCGAACACTTGTGGTACGACATGCGGCACTACCAGAACTGTGTTATGCCAAAATAACCTCGGCCAAACAGTTGCTGATACATACTGCACCACGTCTAAGCCATCACATATCTGCTCAAAAGCTCTTGTATGGGTCGCGACAGACAGCACAAAATCATGTAATACGGTCTGTAACCAAGCGAATAGCTGTTGGGTGGAAGATGAGCAAGAACAAGCGTGTGCATCTGGCGAAAGACATCCTACGTGGGGAACATTTAACTATCTTTTTGGGTCCGCTTCCAATCCTATCAATCTCGGAGGGTACTGGATTTATGAGAGGAATAATCGATTCTATTGTTATGGAAAAAATGAGACACCTACCTACCTCGCAACAGGAAAAGTAGTATCATGTCTCTGTCAGTAATTAGGATTTCTTAAATGTTTGTTTTTAAAAAAAGCACTTCACAAGAAAGTGCAAAGATTGTGTAGAAGATTTCCGGTAGTGAGGGGTGAATAAAAAAACAGAAACGTGCAAAAACGAACAGGACAAGGAACTAAATATTTCGACGAAGGAGTTTGCTGTGAGTAAATGACTGAGGAGAAATAGTGCAGTGACGAAGTAATGCGACGTTTTTCCACGTTTCTTTAGCTCGTCACAAACCCTGTAGCACCCAGCCAAGCAAGATAAAATATAGCCCTTTGAGAATCAGCATATTCACGACTAGCAATACGAATCGCACGAAATTCTCCATCTTCGAAGAAGAAAAGTCCGACAACATTTTCGGTAATAAAAATATCATAGCGAAATGGGAATTGTCCTTCTTCTATCGTCACCAGTGAGAGGTGGGAATATTTTTTTGCAAGATGACGAAACAGTGTCTGTGTTTCTTCATGATATGGCAGGATAAGTTGGGTTTTCTTGGTTTTTTTGAGAATCCTCTCCAGGAATTTTAGAAGACGATCCTTGTCTGCCTTATACCAAACCGTCATATTGGCATAGGAGAGGACCTCTTCAGAATGTGTTAGTTCATCGAGAAATGTATCAATATCATCTTTTTCATCCAGTAGCGTAAAAGCAGGACGAAACGCCTCTGCATGAACCAGTGTTTTGAGGGATGGAAGAATCATCTCGGAGAGATTGAGTCGCTCTCGCTCGATATTCACAATTCTCTCTGGCTTTTCTGGGATAAAAAATTTTGCTCCGTGACGTTTTACGACAGTTACGAGCTTCTTCTGAACCAAGATATCCAAGGTATAGTACAGTCAAACTCTCCCCTGCTTTGTCCGCTTTGCAAGCGTCGATACATAGTCCCCTCATGACTGAAGGAGTGAGAGATAGACTATGGACTCTATTTCTGAGAATCCAAGCTGTTTGAGTGTGTTGTGAGTATCCATCTTGCAAATTAAGAATTAAGGGAAATGCATTCTATATTTTGTACTTTGTATTTTGAATTTTGTATTACTCAGCTCCGCTGAGTATAGCTGTTGTAGAATTTTTTCTACAGAAATAGTATATCACAGATGTTTATTTAATCAAGAAAATAGAATTTATTATTCATTTTTTGTAACTTTCAGTATACTTGCCTTTATGAGTATTTAATTTGAAATATAAATAAATTGCATGGCAAAAAAAATACAGCACAGCATACGCATACAATAAAATTTTTTATGACTACCCCCTATTCCACTCTCTCCGAATCATCAGAAATACATCAGTCATCAGTACCTTCACTATGATTTCTGCAGAAAAAAGAAGCATTGTTGGCCAAAATAGCTCTGCACAGTAGACCCGATGTCACTGCTGATACACTCAGAGAGGAGACCCAAGCATTTAAAATCACTTCTCCTGATACACGCTGACATGATGCCATTATTATATGATTGGATGGTTGGCAAGAAAAAGATATACCTCTTGATCTCAAAAATGCTCTCGAAGAATACCTAAAGCTCTTTCCTGCAACTCCTATAATATTTTGCTATTCACAGGATAGGAAATCACTCAAAACTCTCGCAAGTCTCTGAAATATTCTCCAATATCCAAATATTCGTCTCTTCTCCATATCATATATGATATCAAGTGGGGGGGAGTGAAATCCATTTGATTTCTCATCAATACCTCGAAGTAGAACAAAGACAAATAAGGGCGGACAACTGAGCTATATAGAGCATGGCATCGGTCGCTACAGGAAACAGCCAATTGAAAATATCGATAAAACAATGCTCACTGATTGTCAGCCGCAAATTTCTCAGGCAAGATTAATAGGCATCACATGAGATGATCGTGCTGTGATGGAACAAATCCTCACTGTGACAATCAGAGATGATACAAATGTAGAAATCTTTCATGCTCCTTCTCTTCAACTCAATATGACTTGCGTGGACTGGGATGGTACGCTTATGAAAGATGGAGTTTTTCAAGAAAGTGTTTTTGAAACAGCTCAAAATATTGCTCATGCACATCAACAGAGTCTCGTCGTATGGACATGAGGGGGGCGAGAAACAATTCTTCAAATTCAAGAATTCTTCATGAGTCGCGGACAACATATCATGACTTGTGCCAAACAGGATTGCGAATGAGGAATTATCAGCTATACTATCGATGATGAAACGGCAGAAGATTTGAAGAGAAAATATGGCTTCACTGTTTCAAATTTAATTCCAGTTTCATAATTCTTTATCAACTTTTTTTATGTCCACCCTTATACTCCCTACCGAAAAAATCATTGAAACAAAGAAATGTCTGATTTCAGGCAAAGAATTTGTCATAACTGACAAAGACCTCGAATTCTACGATAAGATCTCTCCAGTGTTCTGATGAAAAAAATATTCAATACCCAGTCCGACATTGTGTCCTGATGAGCGACAAAAGCGACGGCTCGCTTTTCGAAACGAAAGGAAGCTCTACAAGAGAAAATGTAGTGCAACTGGGAAAGAGCTCATATCCAACTATCATCCCGATGTTCTCTTCCCTGTTTTTAGTCGTGAATACTGGCTCTCTGATGCATACAATCCGTCAGACTACGGTATGGATTTTGACTTTAATAAAAGTTTTTTTGAACAATTCCGATCTCTCTCAAATATCACTCCACGATTCCATATCCAGCAACAGGACCCTATAGAAAATTCAGAGTATTCCAACTGTGTCAGTAATTGCCGATCATGCTACCTCACGTTTGACTCAGATTATAACGAAAAATGTTATTACTGTAACAAAATTCAGCATTCTAAAGATTGTATTGAATGCAGCTTTCTCACCAATTCGGAACAGTGCTTTGAGTGTTTTCAGTGTGAAAAATCTCATGGACTTCGTTTCAGTAACTATTGCATAAATTGTAATGATTCATGGTTTATCGATAGTTGTATCGGTTGTCATGACTGTATCTATTGTTGTAACCTCGTGAATAAACAGTATTGCTTTATGAATGAACAGCTCACGAAAGCCACATATCAAGAAAAGCTGCAACTCATGGTGCAAGACCAAAAGCTCGCGAGCCGAAGAGATGTATTTCAGAATTTTCTGAGAAAAAATCCAAAGAAATTTATCCATGGGACACACATCGAAAATTCCACTGGAGACGATCTCTATAATGTAAAGAATGTAAAATCAAGCTTTGCCATGATGGAATCAGAGGACTGTGCCTACTCGGATCTCCTCATCCAAGCCAAAAACTGTATGGATGTCTCTTCTTTTGGTGATACTATTGCCTGGATGTACGAAATCTGTACTGGTGGGATCAATAGTCAGAATTGTTCTTTTGGATTTACCAATGTTCTCAATTCTAGAAATCTCCTCTACTGTTCGATCGCGTATAGTTCTCAAAACTGTTTCTGATGTATCAGTCTCAAGCAAAAAGCAGAAAATATGATACTCAACAAGGCCTATTCTGCTCAAGAATACGAAACACTTTGCTGAAGAATCATAAACCATATGCAGTCAACGGGTGAATGGGGAGAGTTCTTTCCTCATGAAGTATCACCTTTTTGATACAACGAAACAGTGGCACAAGAATATTTTCCTATGACTGAAGAAGAAGTAAAATCGAAAGGTTGGAACTGGTATGAGGGTGAAAATAAAAATACGTATATTTGAGCGTATTATTCATCACTTCCCATATCTCAATACGATGAACGGGTCGTCTGATTTGATACAGCAACACAGCATATCAATGAGTGTCTAAATTGAATCATCCAGTGTGAAGTCACAGAAAAGCCGTTTAAGATAATCAAACAGGAACTTGCATTCTATATTGAGAACTCTCTCCCAATTCCTACCAAACATCCTGACCAAAGACACCAAGAGAGAATGGATTTGAGAAATCCAAGGAAACTCTATGAAAGAAGTTGTACAGAGTGTCAGAAAGAGATTATCACCACGTATGCTCCGAATCGACCAGAGAAAGTATTGTGTGAGGAGTGTTATAGGAAACTGGTTTACTAAGTTTAATTGGTTTAATTGGTTTCCGAACAAATAATTCCTTCCTATGACTGTTACTATGACTATTACCTTTTCGTAACTATTTGTGTATGACATTTATTCCATCAGAAGAAAAAATCATTGAAACTAAGAAATGTCGCTTGAGCGGACAAGAGTTTTTTGTGACAAATAAAGACCTGGAATTTTACGATAAGGTCTCTCCAGTGTTCTGATGAAAAAAATATTTAATACCCAGTCCGACACTGTGTCCTGACGAGAGACAAAAGAGACGGCTCGCTTTTCGAAATGAGAGGAAACTCTACAAAAGAAAATGTGACAAGACAGGACAGGAGATTATCTCTATTTACTCTCCTGACAAGCTATATACTGTATATGATCAGAAAGTATGGTGGAGCGATGATTGGAATGCCTTTGAATATGGAATGAAATTTGATTTTGAAAAAGGATTTTTTAAACAGTTTGATACACTTTTACATGCAACTCCTCGGATCAACCTCATCAACAAAGGACATGAAAATAGTGAATTTTGTAACTTCGCAAATCAAAATAGGAATTCTTATTTGCTCTTTGCATCATTATGATGTGAAAATTCCTATTTCTCCAACCGAGCTCTCTATATAAAAAATGTATGTGATAGCGCTAATATCACTCATTCCGAGCTCTGCTATGAAGTGATTGATTCGAGTGAGTGCTATAATTGCAAATGGGTGCAAAGCTCTCATCATTGCTCAGATTGTTTCTACTGATATGCCCTCACTGGATGCTCGAATTGTATAGGATGTTATGGCCTCTCAAATAAACAATTCTGTATTGGCAATAAACAATTTGATAAAGAGTCATTTCGCAAAAAAGCACCTGAGATACTTGCCTCTCTTTCTCAAAAAAAATTCCAGAAACACCTGCAAAGCTGCACACGAAAGTATGCAAATATCACCAATGCGGAAAATAGTACTGGAGATGCACTTCAGGATGTAAAAAATGTGTATTTTTGATTTGAATCAGAGAAGCTAGAAAACTGCAAATATATCTACAATGCAACAGAATTAAAAGACTCCTATGATATCAACAATGATGATCATTCAGAGCTCAGCTATGAAGTGGTCGGATGAGAATCAAACTACCAAGAAACTTTCTCGGATATTAGCTGGTTTAATACTCTCGTCTCATATTCATCGCTCTGCTTTCATTCCAAAAACTTATTTGGGTGCTCCTCTCTTAAAAATTCGCATCACTGTATCCTCAATACATCATATTCAGTCGCCGAGTATGAAAAACTTTGCTGACAAATAGTAGACCATATGCGCTCTACTGATGAATGGTGAGAATTTTTCCCTCATGAATTATCACCTTTCTGATACAATGAAACAGTTGCCAATGAATACTTCCCGATGACTGAAGAAGAGATAAAAACAAAAGGATGGAAATGGTATGATTGAGAAAATAAAAATACCTATATTTGAAATCACTACGCACCTCTTCCGATTCGAGAGTACGATGAAAGAATTGTAGGAAATGCTGTGGCGCAAAAAAATATCGATGAGGTACTCGCTGGTATTATCCAGTGTGAGGTGACAGGAAAACCATTTAAGATTATTAAACAAGAGTTGGCATTCTATATTGAGAACTGAATACCTATCCCTACCAAGCATCCAGATCAGAGACATATAGAAAGAATGGATCTGAGGAATCCAAGGAAACTGTATGAGAGGACTTGTTCTGAGTGTAAAAAGAATATAATTACCACCTATGCTCCAGAGAGACCTGAAAAAGTGGTTTGTGAAGAGTGTTACAGGAAGCTGGTTTACTAAGTTTTTAAGTTTCCTAAGCTATCAAGTTGTTGAAGTTTCATTGAAAATTGTTGCAATTACCCCATTCCTGAACATAATAAACCTAGGAAACTTAAAAACTTAGTAAACTGTGCATTATGTTCATTCCTCCGTGAGAAAAAATCATCGAAAAGAAAATCTGTCGCTTATCAGGCGAAGAGTTTATCGTCACTGACAAAGATATCGACTTATTGGATAAAATATCGCCTTCTTTTGGTGGTCAGAAATATAGTTTACCAACTCCGACTCTTTGTCCTGATGAAAGACAGAAAAGACGGCTCTCTTTCCGAAATGAACGAAAGATGTACAAGCGAAAATGTGATCTATCCGGGAAAGAAATTATTTCAGTGTATTCTCCCGATAAAACCTATCCCGTCTATGATCAAAAGGTCTGGTGGGGTGATGATTGGGATCCAACAACCTATGGAAGAGCATTTGATTTTGAGAGAACTTTCTTTGGTCAGTTTGCAGACCTCCTGGCGGTTACACCGAAGTTATCTCTCTATAGTGTCCAATGTATCAACTCTGATTACACAAATTTTGCACTTGGTTCGAAGGATTGCTATATGTCTATATGAACCACTCGAAGTGAGGAAGTTCTCTATTCCAACTTTGTACGAGATGTAAAAAATACGATTGATTCTACCTTTTGTTATGAATCTGAGCTTATTTATTATGGTATAGACCTGACTCGATGCTACAACTGTTTTTATGCAAAAAATTCTGTAAATTGTCGTGATTGCTTTGGTGTCGAGGAGTGCAGTGACTGTCACCACTGTATCGGCTGCTATGGTCTCAAAAATAAAGAATTTCACGTATTCAATAAGCCGGTTTCAAAAGAGGTATTTAATGATGTATGGAAAAATGCATTTCTTCATGGATGATCGCTCAAGGTGTTTGCTGATCTTAAATCTCTCAGAGAGACACAGTATGTGCGAAATATACATACAATAAACTGTGAGAATTGCTATGGAGACCAGATCGAAAATGGAAAAAATGGTTTTATGTGTTTTGATTCAAAAAATATCGAAGATGCTCGTTATGCGTATTTTAGCCCAAAAAATAATACCTGTCTCGACGTGACATATACCGCACCTCTCGGAGTAGAATACTGTGGTGAATGTTGCTCGACACTCGCCAGTAATAATTTTGCAGTCTTTCAGTCTGCTCATGAGTCTCAGGTGTTTTACTCTATGCTGTGCCAAAACTGTGATTATGTTTTTTGATCGGCGAGTGTCAAAAAATGAAAACATATTATCCTCAATACCCCCTATTCTGTCCAAGAATATGAAACTCTCTGCGGTAAAATCATTGACCATATGAAGTCAGCGGGAGAATGGGGCGAATTTTTCCCAACAGAACTTTCCACCTTTGGTTACAATGAAACAGCCGCAAACGAATACTTTCCGATGACCGAAAAAGAGGTGAAAACAAAATGATGGAAATGGTATGATGGAGAAAATAAAAATACTTATACCGGAACTCATTACACCCCTCTCTTAATTACACAATATAATGAAAAAATTGTATGATTTGATACGGCTACCAAAAATATCAATGAGTGTTTAAATTGAATCATCCAGTGTGAAATCACAGGAAAACCATTTAAAATTATTAAACAAGAGCTTCTCTTCTATATCCAAAATGGGCTCCCAATTCCAACGAAGCATCCTGATCAGAGGCACAAAGAAAGGATGGATCTCAGAAATCCAAGAACACTTCATGAGAGGATATGCCTAGAATGTCACAAAAATATTATCACTACCTATGCTCCGGGGAGACCCGAAAAAATTGTTTGTGAGGATTGTTATAGAAAATTGGTTTATTAGGTTTCCGTCTCAACTTCTATTACTTCAAAATCTATTTCTCGTTTTTTACCATCGAATTTTCATGCTATGAAATCGGAAAAAATTGGCCAAGAACGATGATATACATAAGTAACTTCTGATCATAATATTTCTTTCGCAGATTCGAGAAAAGCAAGCTCACACAAAAGAAATTTAACCCCTATTTTGACTTTTTCTTCCGCCACTTCTCACATCCTTCATCAGAGTAATACTTCCTTTGTGGTTCATCGAACCGCATCTCTGAATGCTTCATTGTTTCTAAAAAGCACAAGTATGTTCCTGATACTTCTTCTATAAGTAACACTAGTATTTATATGCTCTTTCCAATCGATTGTAAGGCGTCTTTGCTCATCTGGTCATAGAATACTTGATACTTTGTTTCGGATGGCATTTCATTTTAGTCTTGCTTTACTTTCTGGACGACTTTCTCACTTTGCCCTATAAGTATATTGAGCTGGGTAATCTGGAATCATTATTCTGAATCATTCGAATCGTTGTCTTGCCTGGTCTATCAATCAGCGAATAACGTTCTCCTTAAAATAACTATTCCCAGGACTCATCCCGAGAATAGCTATAGAAGGTTTTTTACGAAACATAAATATTATCCTACGAGATCGTAGTGGACCTCAGAATCAAGCACTTTTGTCACAGAATTTACTTTTGGATCGTAGTAGCTAATCATCAGCTCTATAAGTTGATCTTTTGTGAGAATATGAGACTGTAATCCTACATATTGTAGACTGGATTGAATCGTGGTCGCTTTTTCCTGACACTTTTTCTGCATATAGCCGACTCGTGCCATATTGTGACGTATTTGTTCATAAGTAACCGTCTGGCTCACTCCTGCGAAGAAGCTTTTTACGATCTGAAACATTCCTTTTGGAGAGACACTCTGATTATCTGTTTCATCATGGGGAATGATAATGTAAAACTCTTTTTTCATAATCTGCGCTACATTGACGAGATTCGTGAGAAACTCAATATATCGCTCTGATTGCTCTTTGAGAAGTGTGTTTGACTGGCCGGCAGTGAGATTTTTGAGACGCGTGATATATCCTTCGATATCGACTTTAAGCGATCGAATAAGTATCTGAATAGGAAACTGGAGCGCATTGAGAAAGTGCTGAAATGAATAAATAATCGCATCTTGCTCTGGTTCACTCTTGAGGGCGAAGTTCACAGCTTCAACTTTCAATACCATACGTGCAGAACCATCTTTCATAATCACGATATTATCCCGCACTTCTGAAAATGGGAGATATCGCTGTGTAGAATCATCAGGATGATTGTTTTTCTTTGGCTTCACGGCAGCGTCTGTCATATCTTTTCATGGCTTTATTTCCTCGATTTTCTTTGTAACAGAAGTAGTAGCCGTCGATTTTGTGGAAGTCTTTTTCGGGAATAAGAGATCGAGAGGATTTTTCATAGAAGTATTTTACAGTGTTTTTACGTGTTCTGCAAGTTTTGAGGTCTCTTTTGTATGTTTTTTATTTTTTTCTTCATATTGGTCTGGACGTACGTACCCCATTTCAAGAGGAGAATAACTATCCACACCTCGGGTCCAGATACGCCCTGTACCGTTTGCACCATTTCCATTTATCTTATATCGTGCAAGGTTTAGGAGGAAAGGAAGAAATGTCATATCGTGAGTACGAAATTTTGCTACTAGAAAGAAAACTCCGACAATCAGCACACAGACAATGGCTAGAGGTGTTTTGGGTACTTGTCAGTCAAATTTGTTAAAGAGGCCAAATGCCAGTATCAATCCTACGATAATAATGCCCATCTGTCTCAAGCTGAGACCGAGAATAATAGTATCTTCATTTTCTACCTGTATAGGGATTTTATACTGCATGTCCATATTCTGCCACACTTTTCCTGCAAATACAAACCCAATATATTGACAAAGAATATATTAAATCATAATAATCTCTCTAAAAAATATCACTAGTTTTTTAGGATTATACACTATAATCTCTCTCATGAAAAAAACCCTGATAATCCATGATACATTTCTCTATCGATGAGGAGGTGAAAGACTGATAATTATGATGGCAAATGCTCTCAAGGCGGATATTGCTTCTGGTTTTTTTAGTACAGGAAGTTATGACCTGAGAAAGCAGTGATTTACGGGAAAAATGATATCATTGATGTCTCCATGATTTCTCCATGATTTCTCTTGGTTACCTACTAGGATAGCTTTTGTGCTCAAAAACGGTCTTCGACATTTTGGCCTCAAATGGGCATTTTCTCGGAATGCAAAGAAACTCAAAAAAGACTATGATATCATCATAATGAGTGGTGACTGTCTCTCTGCAGTGAAACATTTTAAACGAAAAAAAATCATCTACTACTGCCACACTATCCCTCGGTATCTCTTTGACCAAAAAGAAACCTACGAAAAAAAGGTCCCAAAGAGTATGCTCTTTGCTTATCAGCGTATGACAAAAAGATTTCGCAAAGCATATCTGAAGGACCTCAAAAAAATACATACCCTCGTAACTAACTCAAAAAACACCCAGAAACGTATCAAGGTTTTTACAAAAAGAGATGCACAAATACTCTACCCTCCAGTGGACACGACTTTTTTCACTCCCCTATTGAGTGACGAGTGACGAGTGACGAGTGACGAGAAAAACAGACAGCAAAAAACTCTCAACTCGGAACTCTCAACTCGGAACTACTTTCTCTCCTTCGCTCGACTTTCTTCTATCAAACGTGTGGATAGAATCGTCACTGCATTTCAGAAAATGCCAGAGGAAAAACTTATCCTGACCTATGGGAAAAATGATCCTGAAAAAGAGAAAATATTTACGATGATTGAATGATACAAAAATATCTCTGCAATATGTTCACCCGATGATGAAGAACTTCGGAAACTCATACAGGAAGCAACCGCAACGATCTATGTCCCTGTGGATGAGGACTTTGGTATGAGCCCCGTCGAATCTATGGCTTGTGGAACACCAGTTATCGGAGTCAATGATGGCGGACTCAAAGAGACTATTCTGGATGGGGAAACAGGCATCTTGATTCATCCCGAGTGCAAACCAAGTGATATCGTCAAAGCTGTAAAGAAGATACAAACCCTCTGAGACCTCAGCGATAACTGTCAAAAACGGGCAGAAGAATTTGGGCTCAAGCATTTTGAGGAAGAGCTCAGAAAAATCTGTTCGTAATATTCTATTTTCAAGAAAAAACCATGAAAATCATGGTTTTTTACTATTTTTAGCAAGGAATCTACATCCTATCTCAACTGGGGATTTCATCTCCTCTGTAGTTCATCAAGTTTCCTTTTTACATCTTTCATTGCACTTGCGACTCATTCTTTATCCAATCCTCATCTATATCCTCCCGATAAGCGCCTTTTTTCTCCTTCTAAAGTTCTTTTCTTTTTGTCCCGATCACTTTCTGGGAGGAGAGACTGTCTACTTTGCATGGGCTTATGCGTCAAATCAAGGATCCTTTCACTCCTTCCACCAACGGTCTTTATTACATAGTCTCTATCTATGTCCCTATCTTCTCTACTGGGTGTCTCTTTTAACCAGCTTGGAGCGGTAGCTTGAGGGCGAGGACTAGGGACTCAACCAAGATAATCTCTAAAATAATCTGACATAAAAATATATTAAACGATAAAAATACAAATCCACTCTAAGAACTCCTTCCCGTTTGTCAAAAGATTTTTATACTGCTTGGTAACGTTTTCCTATGGATTCTATTCTCCTTATTACAGGGCTCTTTATTATCTCCAGCACAGGACTTGTCATCCATCTCTGGCGAGAGATTCCAGAACGACTTCTGCATCTCCTCGTCGCTCTCTGAGGGGGTACAATGCTCTCAGTCGCACTGGTCCATATTCTTCCAGAGTCACTCGAAACAAATCCTGTTGCTATCTATGCTTTTATCGGTGGGTTTATCGCTATCTATCTCATAGAAGAGCTCCTTACGCCACATCATCATGACCATACACATGGTGATCATACACATGAAGACCCTCATGAACACTTACATCATGTCATCATCGTCTCATGGATTGCTATCTTGCTCCACACTATCTTTGACGGGGTGGGCATACGAGCTGGTATGAGTTTAAGTCCTGTGCTCGGTGTAAGCATCCTAACTGGTGTAGCTATTCATCAGATACCCGTTTCTCTCTCGCTGGCTTCCCTTTTGCGACAATCCCATTTTCAGATAAAAACCCAGATTATATTGCTCCTTATATTTGCTTTTGCGGCACCGCTCGGATATCTCCTCTCTGATATTTTTATCCCAAGTAAAAATATTTTCTTTGTAGGCCTTCTTACTGCCTTTGCAGGCGGATCACTGCTCTATGTCTCAAATGTAGAATTCCTCCCTATGATACATGCTCAATCCTCTCGAAAAATGAAGTATATCACTATGGCACTCTTTATCGTTGGAGTTGTTGGGATGAGTTTGGTAAAGGTTCTGGAGTAATTACTTTCCTTTTTTGCGATTTTTATAGGCAATGAAAACGTCTCAGATACGTTGTCGGATAAATTCCGCTTCATCTCCCCCGTCCTCTAGATTTGTTCTAATTTTCCTCCAATTCTGTTTATTTTCCATTGCTTGAACTAATCTTTCATAAGCTCCTTGGCGTTCTGATGAAGATGGAGCATAAGACTGGTCTCAAAAAATTTGAATATCACTATGTAAATGTGACTGATGTCTTATTGATTCACACTGGAAACCACTACGAGACATACAGTCTACACATTTTTGTAAAACATTGGGAGTAAGAAATAATTGAAATAGAATAATATCGTTGATAAGTCAGGAAACTTCTGTCTGCAATGTATCAATATTATGATCCTGATTCAACCGCCGAAGACGATATTTGAGTACGCCTTCGCAACGCCTACCTATCATTCTCCTCACAATATCCGAAGCACCAGGTAGATTTTCACGAACCAAACTACGCGCTCAAGAAAGCTGCATACGTCACATTTCAAAGAGGTCATATCCTAGAAATCTAGGAGGGGTAGGTATACTCGAAGGTGGGGTATGCGCAACATACAACGTACTAGGACGTCGAGCTGGAGCCATAGTACTCGGATCAAATGAACCACATAAATGAGACATAACAAAAATCTTAAATTTATAATATATTAAATAATATATAGATTTGTCAAATATCTTTTTCAGAAAAAAGAAAAAAATTCTTATACTGCACTCACTAAAAACTTTCTCGTATGAAACAATTTGCCTCTCTCCTCCTCTCGACTTCTGTGGTAGCTTTTGCCGAAGAAGTCTCCAAAAAAACTACACCATTTGCCAATGCTCCATGGTGTCATCTCCCTTGTGGGAAAATCCAGCTTATCGTCTGATCAACGCTCCTCGGAACAATAGGATTGCAAATTTTGATGCTTTTTGCATTCCACAAAATGAAAAAACTTCCGAAAAAATACAAGTGGATTATCTATGGAATTGTGACCTTCATAACTGTTGCTCTAGCTATGTACATAGTTCCACCCTACCTCAAGGATGGTTTTGTTATTGGCCGGTGTTTTATCGGTGATCCTATGGGATGTCAATAAATGTCAATTTGGTTGTAAAAGCTGATTTTTCTCTATAATTTACCCATACAAAGAGTGGGTATTTTTTTATAATTATTCATTCTGTACTTTGTATTTTGTATTTATTTTATGTATCCTCATCAATCCATCGAACCAAAGTGGCAAAAATACTGGGCAGAGCACGACACTTTTGAATGTGAAAATCCGCAGAAACCCACTGTTCTTATCCTTCATGGTTGGGGCTGAGACAGTAGGGAAAATTGGCTTCCATGGCTTCAAGGAAAACTCCAAGATGCATGATATACTGTCTATGTTCCTGATCTTCCCCATACAGAAAAGCCAGTCCTGGAAGAACAACTCTTATTTCTAAATAAATATACACATCTTCTCGAACCGAACAGCATCATTATCGGGCATAGTCTCGGTGGAAAACTCGCATGTCATTTTGCTGCAAAGCACCATCTCTCTCGTGGACATATTATGCTCGTAGCACCAACATACGAATGACAGAAATATACCAGTGATGAGATATGCGAAGCATTAGAAAAATATAACGAAATACCATGTCAGCTCGACCATATAAAACTTCAGACAACCGTCTATTTGTCAGATAATGACCCCTATATTAACCTTGCCTCTGCAAAAAAATATTATTCGGATATATCCGATGTAGTATTTCATGAATTTTCTGGGAAAGGACACTTCAATGAGGCATCTGGTTTCACGGAATTTCAACGACTCTTCGATGATATCGTAGCTCTTGAAAAGAAAAAATTCTACGCTCTCGATATGTTCCCCTATCCGAGTGGTGCAGGTCTCCATGTTGGTCATCCAAAGTGATATACAGCGACCGATATTATTGCTCGATACAAGCACGCGAAGGGGTACCACGTTCTTCATCCGATGGGTTGGGATGCTTTTGGCTTGCCGGCAGAAAACTACGCGATAAAAACTGGTACACATCCAGCAGTTACGACAGCCAATAATATCACACATTTTCGTGAGCAACTCAAAAAGTTTGGCTTTTCTTTTGACTGGAATCGTGAGGTCGATACGACTGATCCTGCTTATTTTAAATGGTCACAATGGATATTTCTCAAACTCTTTGAAGCAGGTCTTGCCTACGAGAGCGATAAGCCCATCAATTTTTGCCCCAGCTGTAAAACTGGATTGGCCAATGAAGAAGTCGTCGATGGAAAATGTGAACGATGTGGAACGCCGGTCGAGAAAAAACCCATTCGCCAATGGGTACTCGCTATTACAAAATATGCAGACCGACTTCTCTCTGATATTGACCGTCTCGATTGGCCAGAGGGTATCAAGGAAATGCAGAGAAACTGGATTGGACGGAGTGAGGGGTGCCAGTTTAGTTTTACATGAATTGATTGTCCAGATATAGAAGTATTTACTACAAGAATTGATACAGTTTTTAGTGCGGCATTTGTCGTTATTGCGCCTGATCATCCTCGAGTAAATGAATATATTTTGCCTGAAGAAAAAAAAGAATGTGGAAAATATATCAAAAAAACTCAGGAAGAGTCTGATATAGAAAGAACAAAACTTGATAAAGAAAAAACAGGTGTTTTTACAGGATCATACGTCATAAATCCTTTTAATAAGGAAAAATTACCTGTTTGGATTGGTGATTTTGTCCTATGAAACTATGGAACAGGAGCGGTCTTTGGTGATGCACATGATGATCGTGACTTTATCTTTGCTAGAAAATATGGAATACCATTAAAGCAAAGTATTGCCCCCTATGTCACTATGAGTGGAGAAAACGCCCCTCGGAATGAATCAAAAGAAACCAAAAGAAAAACTGTCAATGCAATTATTGAATATAATAATAAGTTTTTAGTTCTAAAAGAGCCCAAAAATTACCGTCTGCTATGAGGTGGTATCGAGGATTGAGAGATACCTCTTGAAGCAATAAAGAGAGAAGTTGTTGAGGAAACTGGATATTTTGATTTTTCTGAAATACAAGAAGTCTCATTTTCTCAAATATTTGCTCGTGGATTTCATCATAAAAAACTCCACAATAATGAATCTCATGATACTCCATGTTTTCATGTTGTGCTCAAAAGCTTGGATCAAAAAGAAGTAAACCCTTCAGAATTGGAGTGGCATAGTCTGGAGTGGATTGAAAGAAATGAGGTCCCAAAACTCCTCTCATTTGAACAACATACATACCAATGGGGTCAATTCACAAACCCTACTGCCTTCACTGGTGATGGTATCCTGGTTAATTCTGGAGAGTTTGATTGACTAACCTCAGAAGAAGCTCGCAAAGTCCTCACCGAAAAAGCAGAACAAGAAGGTTTTGGAAAGAAGGTCACAAACTACAAACTCCGAGACTGGATTTTTTCTCGTCAGCGATATTGGGGCGAGCCAATTCCGCTGATACATATTTCAGAAGAAGACAAGAAATCTCTTCCAACAGCTCACAATACTGAATGCTGGGTAGATGGAGAAGTATTGAAGAAATGAGATACAGTTCTCGGAAAACTCTACCAATGAATCGACTCTTGGATTCTCCCAGATTATACTCTTCCGCTGAAGCTTCCTGAGGTGGAAAAATACGAACCCTCTGGCGATGGACAGTCCCCTCTTGCGACGATACCTGATTGGGTCAATGTACGGCTTGGAAATAATCTCATAGGGAAAAGAGAAACCAATACGATGCCTCAGTGGGCTGGTTCTTGCTGGTACTATCTCCGTTATATGGATCCGACAAATAGTGAAGCAATCGTGGATCCCTCAATCGTGAAATATTGGTGAGAAGTCGATAGCTATATCGGTGGTGCAGAGCATGCTGTTCTTCATCTTCTCTACGCTCGTTTTTGGCATAAATTCCTGTTTGATATCGGTGTCGTGCCAAGTGATGAACCATTTTTTAAGCTCAGAAATGTCGGGCTGATTCTCGGACCAGATGGTGAAAAGATGAGTAAATCACGTGGAAATGTCGTCAATCCTGATGATGTCATCGAGGAATACGGTGCCGATACACTCCGAATGTATGAGATGAGTATGGCGGATTTCAGTGATGTCTCTCCTTGGAATACGAAGGCGATTATTGGGAATTATCGATTGCTTGAAAGAATCTATCGGCTCTTTACGACGGATGAGGCGAGTGAGGAATTCAAAGCATTTTTGGCAGCTGATGATATGAAAGCTATCAAGACGATGCATAAAACTATCAAGAAAGTCGGGGAAGATATCGAGAATATGAAATTTAATACCGCTATCTCGATGCTCAATGTGATGATGAATGAATGAGCTCCGGCTGATGTGGATAATCGACAAGAATGGAAATCAGTTCTTGTTCGACTGCTCCATCCATTTGCTCCCCATATAGCAGAAGAATGCTGGTCGCTGATGGGCAATGAAGAAAGTATCTATGAAACCGAATGGCCTGAATATATCGAAGCGCTCACTATCGATGATGAAGTGATGATTGCGGTGCAAATCAATGGAAAACTTCGAGGAACCTATCCATTTATGCGAGGCGTGGCTGTGGATGAAGTCCGCACAACCATAGAATCAAAACCAGAAATTGCCAAATGGCTCGAAGGAGCAACTATCTTGAAAGAAATCTTTATTCCCAATAAGATTCTAAATATCGTAATCAAATAATATGAAACACATTGATGCTCATAAATCTGAATACCCAGATGATAATGCTGGATACCTACGAACTTTCGTCGTTTGTATAACGGGAGGTTTTGATCCTGTAAGGTTTTTCGGCGATTTTCTAGAAAGACGCAGGTTACGAATACGCAAAATACTGGAGAAAAATTCTAAAAAATAACGTTCTTCTTATGGAAATGATTGGTGCTATTTACCGCCACTACAAATCTACTGGATGAAATGATCACGTCTATGAGGTTATCTGAACTGCAAAACATTCTGAAACTGATGAGATTCTCATCATTTATAAACCTCTCTACAAATCTCCTTGGCAAGCATGATGTGATTTTACTGCTCGTCCTCTCTCTATGTGGGAGGAAATGGTTGAGTGGAATGGGAAGATGGTTCCAAGGTTTACTCTCATAACTCAACAATCTGCGTCTAACGACTAAATATCATCGACTCCTTGTCTCTACTTTTACTTCTTTCTCTATCTTCTGCTCTATCTCTATCTTTTTTATGCTCTCCCTCGTCTCCACACCTATCTGAAACCTCGAAGATATCACCCTCCGAGCACTCCGAACACTCCGAGAATGTGATGTTATCGTCTGTGAAGATACACGACATAGTGGATCTATGTTGAAACACTTTGAGATATCCAAGCCCCTCCAGAGCTTTCATAGTCATAGCACCCGTGAACAAGCAGCCAAGATTATTGAACTCGCAAAGGAAAAACATATCGCCTACATCTCTGATGCGGGCACTCCAGGTATCTCTGACCCTGCTTATCTCCTCATACAAGAAGCTGTCGCACAAGGTGTAATAATCGAATCAATTCCTGGCGCTTCCGCAGTACTCACCGCATTGATTGGGTCTGGATTACATATGCATGACTTTCGTTTTCTCGGATTCCTCCCACTCAAGAAAGGTAAACAAACACTCCTGAAAGAGCTCGCGGAAAAAGATTATACCGCCATTATCTATGAATCTCCCCATCGAATTAGTAAGACACTTGATGACCTGAAAAAAACTTTTGGAGGAGACAAAACGGCTTGTGTCGCTCGTGAACTCACGAAAATACACGAAACCTACCACCGGGGCACGCTCGATGAACTCTACGAACTGGCAGAAAAAGGTGTCTTTCGAGGGGAAATCGTTATTATCATCTAAGTATGTTTCAAAAAAAGATAATTCCAGCGAAAAAGAAAAAAATACAAGCTCCTCGAATAGCCAATCGTGGGGGGTATCAAGTACAGGATGTCTGGTTTCACAAAGCAAAAGCGGCGGGCTATCGTGCGAGAAGTGCCTTTAAGCTCATACAGCTCGATGAGACCATGCATATTATCAATCCAGGTATGGCAGTTATCGATCTCGGTTGTGCACCGGGGAGCTGGATACAGGTGCTCGTTCACGCCGTTGGGGAAAATGGACAAGTCCTCGGCATAGATCTGCAAGAAGTGAAAAAATTTGCACAAAAAAATATCACCACACTCGTCGGTGATATGACGCATCTCGAGACACATACTGCAATCAAAAAATATTTCTCTAATATGGGACTCCGACGATGTGACCTCATCACTTCAGATGTTGCCCCAAATACCACAGGACGCAATGATGATGATCAATATAATAGTTCTATGCTCTGTCTCGAAGTCATCAAAATAGCTGATAAATTCCTCGTCCCATGAGGGAACCTCGTGATGAAAATATTCGTCGGTCGAGATCTGAATCGCGTCCTCGATCAGGCAAAGAAGAAATTTAAAATCGTAAAATGTATCAAGCCAGAGGCGTGCCGTGATAGAAGCTTTGAAGAGTATGTCGTCTGTAAGGGGTATCGAGGGTAAAACCTAATCAAATGAAAAATGAATAATGAATAATTAAAGATTGTTCATATATAGTTCCTGAAAAACAGAAAAGGGTTTTTAGGGGACGTACTGTTTGAGCGGGATGAATTCAGTAAGTTGCTGAAATCAGTTTATAGCGAGTTTATGTCCCCTGAATGATTTTGGTACTTTTGTCAGCAAAAGTACAAAGAGAAATCTAGGACCAAAAATGCACCAAACAATACCAAATATATCCCCTGTTACTGTGATGGATTCCACCTCGCGTCCTTCGATTAACTCAGGACTTGGCTGGAATGACGGACACAAATACTAAAACGGAACATCCATTTCAGCAGCAGGAGTCGTGACAGGACCAGTATCTCCTCCTGCATTCTCACGATTTTTATTGTAATCATTTTCTACTACGTAGTGGGTATCGCCATATTGTCCTGGCTCCTTTCGCTTGAGGACGGTCATATTCACATATCCTTTCTCATTTGCAATTGCTTGCATATCCTCGAGCTTGAGTGAGAGATTCATGATCTCACCATACTGTGTGGAAACTGCTTTTGCAGAACCTCCGATGTATTTCTTGTCGGCCATAAAATAAAAAGTTAAAAATAAAATATAATTATAAAATATGTCTTGGAACTTCGAACTTTGGAACATCTCTTAATTCATTCTCAATAAATTCTTTATCTAAGCAATCAAAAGGAAAATATCTAAAAGATTTCCCCTCATCACCAGTTGCTACAAGGGCGTGACTAGCTCATGTTCAATAAAAATGACCTGGTCGCATAATTCACCTATCCTCTGGTGCAACAAGAACTGCTAATGCTTTATAGCCGGATCTCTCATCTTTATTTCTTTCAACTTCATCAACTGAAGCAACAAATTCTGAATCACGAGTAGGTTTATTATAAGAAAAAGGAGGTAATTGATCAGATGGTAAATCACTGGCAAAAGAAAATAGCCGTGGAGAAAGTCTTTGACGACCAAAGAGTCAAAAAGAGAGGGTGATTGCTACTCTATCTTCTCTCCTATTAATACTTTGATGACCTTGTGTAATAGCAGAAATGGTCTCTAATTCGAAAGTATTTTTTTCAGGAGCATCTCATGGTGTATGCATAAAAATAATTTGTAAAAAATAAATTTGTTATAGATGATATGGATTCTCGGGTCAAGCCCGAGAATGACGGAATCGGAATAGATTTCTCTCGTTAGATGACGATAATAAATTCCTTTCTCTATCTTTTCTGCTTTGGCTCTATCTTTTTTTATGCCTGTGGTGCCTCCACTTCCACTCCAACCAATCGAATGCGGTACCCAGTCAGCTGTTCAGCAAGACGGACATTGCCTCCGCTTCGACCGATAGCTCGTACTTCATCTTCTTTTGGAACAGTCACCACTGCTACATCATTTTCATCAAATTGTACATCGAGAATCTTCGCAGGATTCAGGGCTTGTGCGACGAGCTCACGAGCATTATCAGTATAATTGATCACATCCACCTTTTCTCCGAAGAGCTCTTCCACCACTGCTTTAACACGAATACCCTTTGGACCGATGAGGGCACCAGCTGGATCCACTTCTTCAAATTCTGAAGCAACAATAATTTTTGTTTTAAATCCTGCTTCACGGACAATACGAACGATTTCAATCGTATTATCTTCGAGCTCTGGCGTACTCAGTTCAAAAAGTTTTGCCACAAGCTGAGGATCCTTGCGTGAGAGAATAACTTTTGGATCACCCTTCCCTTCATCTTCTACTTTTTTGACGTAAACATACATACGCATTCCTGGTGTGTATTTATCTCGACTCACTTGTTCGCTTCGTGGGAGGAGAACTTGTGAACCATTGAATTCTACGAAGACACGATCATTTTCGACCATATCCACACGGACATTCACGATATCACCTTGCTTGTCTTTGAAGAGTTCAAAGACTTTTGCTTTTTCTGAATCACCGATTTTTTGGATAATAACCTGGCGAGCCGCCTGAGAAGCGATACGTCCGAAGACTTGAGGATTATCACGGAGGACATCACTCGCATCGATTTCGATAATATCACCGATTTCAAATGCGTCAGCATCCTCACCGAGATCAGCACGTGCGATCTGTGTGTGAGGATTTTCTACTGTTTCAACCACTTCTTTTTCGACTGTGATCGTGATATCTCCAGATTCAAAATCGAGTTTTACATTGACTGATTCATCTTTATCACCATAGTCTTTTTTGTAAGCAGTACGAATAGCAGCTTCTATGATTTCGACGAGATCATCACGATGAAGTCATCGTTCAGCGGCTATATGATTAATTGCTACATCGATTGCTTTGAGGTCTAACATATATACATATTAAGAATAGACACATTTTTAGTAAAAAAAAGAATCTGGTAACCAAATTCTTTCATACGTTCAAAAATGCCAAATCAGTATACGAAAAAAGCGGAAAAAAGAAAAAACAGGAATATTGACAGATTACGTATTTATGATTTCAAATACTTTCTCTCCGTCAAAAAGATAGTTTTTTGTGTTATACACAAACCAGAATACTCTTCCTGGCAACACCTGTTCGTTCTTTCCTATTTTTAGTCTCGTCTGCATATCTTCCCAGATAAGATCAGCATTTGGTATGGTAGAATGAAGTACTTTTTGAGTTTTTTCTCGTCCATACCTATCGTAGAGCCAGATTTCATTTTGAGCAGTTGTGAGATAATACGTACCCTCCTGCACACCTCGAACGATAGATTGTACCATGAGATTTTGTGGGAGCATAATGCTCTGTTTTCCACTCGTATCATAGAAAAAAACTATACCATTATTCCAAAATAAAAAAAGCCCTTGTAGTGTATTTTCATAAAAAATAGATCCTGGAGAAATATCTCCTGGCAATGTGTGAGTTTTTTGTGCGATAAGCCCGATTCACACACGATCAATAACTTCCTTTACAAGAATGACAGAACGGAGATTGAGCGTTCCTTGTGTAGCGGGCTCTATTACGATATGTTCTGGTTCAAAAGTCCTATTGTCTCCTATAAAAAGTATCTCAGCATCACCCCGAGGAAGACCAGAAAAAATACATTCTTTATTACTGCAAACGATTGATTTATTCCATGGAAATATAATATGAAATGGATATGACACACCGAAAAACTGAAAATCATGATATACAAGCCGAGAAGAAATATGGATTTCTGCAGATGTCACGGTATCATCGACGAGGACGGTTAATTGCGAAGTTTTCCAAAAATATGTCGTCGCGACCATCCATGCTATACCACTGAGTCCGCCTCATACGATGATGATAAGGAGCATATAGGGGAGCACTGTATCTCGCAGAAAAATAAAAAAACGCATAAACATAGCAACAGTATATTCACATCTTTATTTTTACAATTTCTAAAGAGTTTTGCGGTATCTCCTAAAATCTCTATAATCACTCTATGCTCTCGGAAAGAATTTCCTCTATTATTGAAACCCTCAAAGCTGGTGGCCAGTCTGCTCCGCTCCTTGTCTCCGAACAGACGGTATGCGATATCATCAGTGAGCTTTTTCGTGTAGAGATATATACGCTCGATGATCTCGAAGAAAAAGGTATCGCTGATTGTGTCTGGCATGATTGCAGTGACAAAGACGCCAAGGGGCATAAAGTAGAATTTGTACGAAAATTTGTCGAAAAGCTCTATCAAAAACCCGCTGGAGATATCTTCGTAGCGATTTTTCTCAATATTGATGCGCTCGCTGATACTGCCTATAGTTCGCTTCTCAATATCTTTGAGGAAGTACCAAATCAAGTCTTAATCTTAGTGACGAGTTCTTCTCCTGATAAAATCCTCCCAACACTCCAGTCTCGTATCGTCACGCTCGATACAGAAGGCATCAACCGTGAACATAATCCGCTTGAATCAGCTATAGAGAATTTTCTTTCCTGACAGCCAGAAGCACTTTTTGCTCTCACATTAGGCAAAGATTTCAAAAAAGAGCAAGCCCTTTGGGTCATCACCTGATTGCAAAATGCGGTACTGAATGGTACACTCTCTACGAGACATGCGAAAAATATACGAGAAACCCGTCTCCTCCTCGAGACAACGAATACCATCGCCAAATATCTCATCGATAAGCTCCTTATCTCTCTCCTATGCGAATAGTTGCCATCTTTTTTCTCTTGATTACCAAAATAAGTCTCGCGGCTCCGAAGTCGATTTTTGAATGAGGAAATTGTGGAGTTGGTACAGATCAGCTCCGTACGTGAAATATTTCCTTTACTCAAATCCCCTGCATCATCATCAGTATCACAAATAACATCCTCGCTCTCGTAGGATATATCAGTCTCGGAGTTATCCTTATCTGAGCTCTGATGTATGTCTTTGGTGGCATCAATGAAGAATACAAAAGCAAAGGAAAAGAAGCTTTCATGGCCGCGATCCTCGGAGCTATGCTATCTTGGTCCGCATGGCTCATTATCAACTTTTTGATCGATAATATCTAATCGTATGAACACTCCGATATTTTCATGGGCATTTGCCACTCATTTTCCACGAGGAAAACAGTGGTATATGATTGCTATCACCCTTATTTTGACGTTGATTGTGATGAGTTTTATATTGGGTGCCTATGCACTCGGTATCGTCGCTATTCTCTTCGCCGGCGTCTATCTCCTCTATGAGATAAATATCCCTGATTTGACACAAGTCAGCATCGACATATCTGGTGTATATATCAATGATCAGCTCTATAATTATAATACTCTTCGTGAATTCGGCATCATCCGTATCACTGAATGACCAACCATTCTACGTCTTATGACAAAAAACCATCTGATAAATAGCGTGGATGTTTTTATCGACCCGAGCATTGATACAGAAACCATTCGTCTCTATCTCTCTCAATATATACCCGATAACGCTCAAATTCATTTTTCCATTATTGATAGAGTGCTTTTGAGTTTACGTATTTAAAAAAGTGTTGCAAAAACTCAATACACTATCCTAGTTGCCCTCCTCCTAAAACTGCACAGGCACATCAAACATCATACTGTTTTGTGGTTCACCTGATGGGTTATCATTTTTGAATACGAGCATGCCCTGGCTACCAGCTGGCTGAGCTGGAAATGTGAGTGTCGCCGTAAAGGGTACGAAATCTTCTGTCATCCACTCTCATTGAGCTTGGGCAACAACTGTTGTGATAAGGACATTATTGGCATCGCGGAGCTCAATCGGAAATGATGCTTCGAAATACCACGGACCTCGAGCTCTACCCATCAGGGTCATTGGGCTTGTAAGGGTCGAATTTGGGAGTGGTGCGGTAACCTCTATCATCGATGAAGCCGTCTCAGTAGTCTCAGGAGAGAGTTGTGACGAAGGCGGAACAAGAGTATTTGATGGGGCAACATCATCTACTACAGGTGCATGCGTACGCTGCGTCCAGCAAAATGCTACTATGATGATAATGATGGCAAGAATGCCAAACCAGGAGAAAGTGCGTTTCATAAATAGTTTTAAAAGATACCAATACAGTATATGCTGGATGGTATGATTGCAAATATGAATAATACATTTTTTACCATCTTCCAAGAAATGGATAAATTTGATACATATTCTGGCTCCATGTGGCGTATGTTTGTGCTACAAGATTATTAAGAGCAGTATTTTCACTAGGATTGTCCCACAGAAATCCAGGTATATCCCAAGCAATATCTGTAACAACAGTGGCTTCTGATGTTTCTCTACAATTCGCAGGATGAATCCTTTGCAGATTCATGCCAGGAAAGATGTTCTGCAATATTCCTGTTATATCCATATCATGAGGAACATTTTCTCCTGCAACATATGGGACATCGACCTGGCATCAGTCATGTGGGGACAAAAAATACCCCCGTTGTCAGAAAGACGATATTTCCTCGGGCAATAATAGTACCTGTACTCTCTTACCTGTTTCAAGACAGAGATTTTGGCTATTCACTTTTTGTGCTAACCTATTTTGTAATACATGATACCTTGTAATAATAATTGGATGGTATGGATATTCCTTCCAAAAGGTTTTCTCGCCATCTGGTCCTGTTCTTAAAAAACAAAAAGAATCACCTCTCTTTACCCCATCATCATCAGGTGTTGGGTCCCATATAAGCTCCACATCAGGCGGTAATGATTCTCTCAAACTCATAAAATATTAGAATGCATTATACATACTATTTCAAGAAAGCAATAATTCATTTCCATTTTTGAACTGTGAAATATCTTTGAAACAACACTCTATCATATTGACTCTTACTAAGTAAGTATGCATGCTTTATTCTTCGAAGAAATACTTTCCAGGGAGTCAATAAGACAGGCACTTGATTTATGGCTTACCCGATATACAATGAGGTTTCCCAATTTTTTGGGACTTCTATTTTCTTACCCCTTTCATTATGTTCAAATGACGCATCGTCTCCCGTTCAAATGTAAACGGGAAAGTACATTCCTTTCAGAAGGATTTCGATGACTACGATGATTATCAAGAATTTCTCATCGGTCATCCGGAGTTCGACACACAGAATTTTCTCGATACTTTCTGGAATTCGTGGAAGTCGTGGGATCCTTTTCTCACCCCAGAAACTCCTCTTCTTATGGCTGATACGAGATATCTCCCAGAAGGAGTCAATCTCGATAAATATGAGCAGAAACGATTTGAAAAACAAATCGCTCTCGAAGAAAAGTCACAAAAACAATCTTCTCTCGAGCGTGCCAAATCGTATCTCGATGGCTATATCCTAGAAAATCCTGATGATACCGATGCCAAAAAGGATCTCGAGAAAATCGAAAAAGAACTCAAGGAATTCAAGGAATAACGGAGGCCAGAGATACACTCATCTCAAAAAGGATCCGAAGAGAATCCCCTGATACAAAAGCAGGGGATTTTATGCATCTTATCTATCAAAAAACTACTGCGCACGCACTCCCGCCATATCTCGGTATAAATCGAGGAAGTCTCTATCGATTGGTATCCCTAAGCTTATTATGACTTTTGATTTTGGGGTACGAGCATGTTGAATAAAATCAATAGTAAGTATTGGTGGTTTTTTGCCCTGTTTATTTCCTCTACAGATTCGATATCGAATAAAAACTCCATCTCCTACTTCCTCTAAAATCTCCAAATAACGATTGGCACGAACATGCCCATCTAATTCGCGAGAAATAATCTTTTTGTGAAGATATTCTAAGATATCCATTACCCATCGTCAGTAAGCAGAAAAATCTGAAATATGTTCTTTGAGGTGACGAGATTGATACGTTCTTTTTCCGGCGAAAAGCTCTTCTTTCCAGGCCGGAAGCTTCCCCACAGGGGGTCGAAATTTTGAGAGACAGAGAACAAAGGTATCATGTCGGAGAAGCTCTCGTATTTCGTCGGGTAAATCCTTGCTATCAAAGAATTTTCGATCATTTCGGTGTCTCTCTAACAAGGTATTCACTTTACTTTGAACATGATTACCCATTTCTATCTGGAGCCCAAGCTGTAATCTTCATTTAGGCATCTGCTGATGTACTATCAAATCAGTTGCAAGATGTGTATCTGCCATCCTGTCTGCAAGCAAGATATCAGTGATTGGAGTATCTTTTCGGCTCCGAAGGACAGTAAGGAGCAGCTTTTCCGCAAGAGCTAACTCAGTAAAAAAACCAGGATCCGAAAAATAGCGACTCATGATACGTTCCCATTGATTATGTGTTTTACGAGGATTAAAATCAACCCTTGCTGTACCAGCATGGGCCAACATCCATCGGAAGAGATGATTCAGTGCCTCATGAGATGGTTCCCCGTTATGAATGCCGTAGAGAGCTGCAAACACTCTCTCTTGAACAGGGGCAAATGGTTTTTCGGTATGACCACAGGCCGATTGTATCTTTCGACCAGTACTCTGATTTAGACTCCCATACATACGAAGTAAATGATCTATTCGTTCCCTATCTGCATTTGGTCATATTTTTCTCATTAAGAATTTATACCTTTTTTATCTTATTTGTCAAATAGAAATCTTGGCAATTCTCTGATTTTCCGAGTCCCGTCTTGAGGCAACCCAAAGACCGGAATCTTCCCTCAACAAACGCTTTTGTAGTGGCGAAGAGGTGGATATTCATATTGGCATAAAGTATAAAATTATATACTTGTTTGAAAATGCAGATTCTCACATGTATATTTTTTAACGCTTAGCAAGAAGGATCGTCTTTTGAGGATGATATTACAAACTGTTTCTATTCATTTTTACCAAAGCAACAAAAACATCGTAAGCGCTCTGCGATCTATCAAGTATGGATTTTAACCATTGTATACTAAACACCTCATTATTTGCAGATTTTTGCATACGAAATCAAATTTCAGTTGTTCTATACATATAGGGTATTTCTACCTGTTGGTCAAGATGATGAACGCTGTCTTGATATGATCATCCAAAAAATCCTGTCTCCAAACCATTCAGCGTTAGTTCTGAAATGTTTCCATAAAAATCATACAGTCATCGTTCAGGCTCTGTTTGTCATATTTTTTTTATTCAGAACCTATCTCAATAGTTTGCTGTTTTGAGAAGGCGTTCATACTCTTGTATGCTAAAACTCTGTCTTTTATAAGCATCAGGATGGGGTAGTACTCATCCGTTACAGAGACAATATGCCATAGCAATTATTGGTGAAACAAGAGTCATAGGCCTATCTGGATATTTTTCTTGCTGCCCAGATCAATTAGATTGTATAAAATTATGCGTTTCTGATGGCCTAAATTGTAGCTTCCGTTCGATATCATCTGATGAGATGTTTGCATCAAGTAGTCAGTTATAAAATTTTATAAAATCTGACTGAGAAATAACTCTGTTACTCATTCCAAAAGAACTTCCTGGTATATTCACCCATCCTAAAGCTGGGATTTGACTAAATTTTTCCTCAGGACTCACTATTGGTACTACCAGATCTGCGTCAGTTCATACAATTTGACGAATTATTTGTCTGTCCTCATCTGAAAAATGTTCCAACCAAGCATAAGGACTGCTTGGATTTTTGGTACTATGAGTTCTATATTCACCCTCTTGTCGACAGCAATCATCACTCTTATAATTTTTCTTTTTCCAAAATTCGAATAATCTTGGATCTATACCCTCTTTTACGCAGAGTTGATAATCAATCGTTTCATCAGCAATCCTCTGTCATTCTATAGATTGAACAGCAAAGTGAATGATAGTTCGCGTAAGTTTAACAGAGTCTCTTACTGCTACTCCTTTGGCATCTTCATACATTTTCTTATACCTCGAAAATCTATTATCTTGACTATCAGAATCCCCTTCAGCTTGTATTTTTCTTTCCAGTTCATCCTCAAAGATTCAAATTCTTTCTCATATTGACCATTTTTTATACCAGTATGGTATTTTCATGATAGAATGGACAACTCAAAATATATGTCTCCTCAAAAAGTATACTCTGTATTCAGGAAGCATTTTCCTAAGAAATGAGGACTGAAAAACTCCATTTGTTTCTTTCAGTAAAGCATGCTTTTTGGCTCCCATATGATCAAAGAATTCCCCCACATCACGATCTTGCATAATTTGCTCAGTCTCGTCCGCTCAAATTATCCTGGAATGATAGAGGGGGTGACTAGGGTTACCAAATGTAGTTCTCAGTGGTTCATCATATATATCCAATTCGTATCAATTGTGCAATTCACGCGATATAAAAGTGGATCATGAGCGAGGTGTCGAGAGCAAGAGAACACTTGTCTTCTCTGGGCTACTTGGTTGATTGTCCATATTTTTGAATGAAATATAAAGTGATAGCTTCTTTATCAGGTGGAAAAATATCCTCTGGGATATCAGCTACTGAAAAGAACCTCCATTGATAACATTTTTCTGGTTCCATGAGCTTTATTTCTTCATTTTCGTAGGAGAATGTGAAATTATGATGAATAGAGTGAAAACGCGGTCACTCATAATTTGTAGTGCCTAAGAAAAACATCGTATCTGGGTCTAGCTCAATTCCTATTTCTTCATGCGCTTCTCTTACTGCAGACACGATTATATCTTCATCAGGTTCTCTGTGTCATCCTGGAAGCCCCCACATTCAGTCCCCAAAAACTGACTTTCTCTGACCAAGTAATAATTGTTTTTTGTCATTTATGACAAAGGTCATACTTCATTCTTTTATTGGTTTCATAGTAACTATGGGTTAATAAGTTCTAAAATAATATTCCTTGGCAACACCTCTACATCCTTTACTGGCTTACCTCTTGGATTATACAATTGCAATTCTCATGCGGGGATACGAGATTCTGTAAGAGGAGAGGTCTGAATATTTTTTACTCTGAAACCTAACTCTCATATAAATTCTCTCCACTGAGCTTCTGTCATAACGCCATATTGCTCCCTGAGCTCAAAAGCCCACCTCTCCTCTGACCGAGCAAATTTTATATGTCTCAAAAACTCATTTATTAACCACAGAGGTGAGGCGCCTATATCTGCATTTTGACCCTGTGCAGGAGCAAAATCTCATAAAAACCTTTTCCACTTACCTAACAAGCTCAATGTCTGAATTTCTCCTCAATTGTCAGTATCCTGCTCAGGAAATTCAAGTTTGAATTTCTGATGTGGATTATGTGGCATTGCGGGGTCCCTCCCCACGATGGTTCATCGTGATCTCATAATTCTTTGAAATTCTAAAAATACTTTTTTCAAAAACTGTTTATCAAATTTATCTCATCAATAGCTGTATAGCTCATGAATAACTGAAGAAAGTATAATAGTATCAATACTACCATTTTCTATCTGATGTAGCTGTGAAGCATCTCAACACATAAATTCTGCATCAATTCATTCAGCTTGCGCTCTTTCTCGAGCCTCAGCGATAAAAGAATCATCCAGATCAATTCATAAAAATTGATGGGAAGGAAAAGCTCGCTTGAGTCCAAGAACCAAATCACCACTACAACAACCTATATCAAGTATTCTTGATGATTCTTTACCCAATATAGCTCATATTCGGGGTACAAAAAAATCCATCTTTTTTTGTAGTCCTGCAGACATTCACCCCCTATAGGCATCGTAGTCCGGGTATGCTTTAGTTATTGGCATAAAGAATAGTGTGATAAAATGGCTTCATTTATTTCTGCAATACTATATCCTTGGGTGACCCTCATACTCGGACCAACTCAAACTTCTTGATTGTAGATATCCCTTATGCGTTCTAATACATCGTGAAACTGATCTCATCTCTTAAACATCCCTGACCTAATACTATCGATTCCGAGGAGAATTTGTATAAAAAATAAATTATATCATCATTCCTTTTGCATCTTCTCCATGAGCTTTCTTCATCAAACTATGATGCCTATTTTTTGAGATGTTGGTTGAGCAATCTCCTGTACTGCCTCTGATTCCCTGGGAACACCGTAGTTTCTATCTCAATGAGTTGTTACAAATAGATATCTTTTTGATGCAAATTCTTTTGGTGTTACAAAATGATAGTCTTGCCCCTCAAATTCTATCTCTTTTCAATGTGTATCTCTCCTAATCGGCCGATCTGTATCCAAAATAACTCTTACAAATTTCTCAGGTCTACAATTCAACAATCTTGTTTGCAAAGTTGTTTTTCATGAACCACTTGGTCAGTATATTCATACTAAATTCATAAGATGATTATAATCTATATTTATATTTGTCAAATAAATTGTTTACTCACCCCCCCCTCCCACAACAAACGCTTTTGTAGCGGCGAAGAGGTGGATGGGGATAAATACTATAACTTAGTAAGGTAAGAAAATTATTGCATCCAAATCTGAATTAGCATCAAAAAGTTCTTTAGGTAATGGAACATTTTCATCTCATTTCATACCGGATTTTAAGTCTCAAAACTGTAATGTGTGGGTATTGCAATAATTTCAACACTCTTGAGAAATATGTGCACTGTATTTTTTAAAGTTGCCCTCTGTATTAGGATATAGAAAGACCTCATATCCACCATAAGTGGATATAATTCTCTGTTTCACCTCTTTAATAATGTCTGATTCTTCAGAATACTTTGTATTAAACAGTATTATTATACCTTCCCACCCATTCTTGCTCTTAGGGCCTTTCCTTCAAAATGCTTGAAGTCATGGGATGGTCTTAAAGAATTTAACAGAACTCTGATCGTATGCATTTTCAAGGTTGTTCCGGAATGTCTCAAAAGAAATATCATCGTCTATCCAAGTAGCATCTACACCTATAATCTGCCATAAACTTGGGTCAATCTGCTTTTTGAACTTATTCTCATATCATGTAAAAAGTGGATTACATATGTTGAATTCTGTATCTTTACAGACTAAGTCTATACGTAATATTCATACCGAATCACATTTTTCAAAACTACTTTTCAACAAATACATTTTATAACCCGTCGGCAGAATACCTTCTTCTGGCAGATTCTCCATTCATAACTCTCTTAGTTCTCAATCTTGTGTACAAAAAATATGTATTTTTGAAGATATTCTCGGATTTTTATCGTCTGACGATAAAATTTCTTTATCGGAAGTATTTTCAATTTTAATTGTCTCTTTAAAGAGATTATTACGAATAACTATCTCACCTGAGTTATTGTTCGGATCACTAATGTTACCTTTAAGGTTAACCATATTACCCTCATCATGCTGAGAGATTATATTCGATTCCATTTGTAGAGCGTTGCCTCTAACAGAAAGATATGGTAAAATAATCACAGACACTATTGTCACAATAACCCAAAATAACCAGTGTGTTTTTATTTTTTCCACATAATTCTGAATAGTATTTCTATTGTTTGCCATATTTCATGTAATTATTCTATAGATTTCTTCATTTTTTCTAGATTATTTATTATTTTTCCTACGACTCACATCCTACACACACGATCTTTCGAGAGAGTTCTTGAGCAGCGCTCTTTGAGTGCTGGTAGTAGAGGGTCTTGATGCCTTGTCTCCATGCATCGAGATAGATAGCGTTGATATCTTTTGCTGGAGTTTTTGGATTGATCATCAGATTGAGTGATTGACCTTGGTCGATAAACTTCTGACGATCAGCCGCTTGGTCTATGATAGCATATTGGTCGATTTCTGAGAAGGTCTTGAAGACATCTTTTTCTTCTTGTGAGAGGAATTCGAGGTGCTGGACTGATCCATCGTGGTCACGGATAAATTGCCATGTCTCACGAGTATTTTGTCCATGTGCTTCGAGGACTTTCTCAAGCGCTGTATTCTTGATAGTCGTTTTGATTTTTGCGAGGTCTTTGACATACGCATTTGAGAGCCACGGTTCGATACTCTGAGATACTTGCCCAATAATAAAGGCAGATGAAGTATTTGGTGCGACAGCGAGGAGTGTCGTATTGCGTCGTCCGTATCCTTTGAGAATTTCTGGCTCACCATATTCTTGTGCGAGCTCGGCTGAAGCAGCGTATGCTCGGTCATGAATGGTTTGAAATATTTCTCGATTGAGTCCGCGTGCTTCTTGTGATTCGAAGGCAATCATCTTGCTCTGAAGGTATGAATGCCATCCGAGAGCTCCGAGTCCGAGAGCGCGATTTTCGACTGCGAAGTTGTACGCTCTCTGCATAAAGTAAAACCCTTGTCGCTCGCTTTCGTCGGCACTGTCACGAAGTTTCTCAAGTTTTTGGATAAATTCTGTCATCACTGCATCGAGGAATTGGACCATCGTCTCGACAGCATCTGTCTCTTTCCACTCATCGTAGTAGAGGAGATTCATACTCGAGAGATTGCACACAAATGACCAGTCCTTCTTAGAAGGAAGCATAATCTCTGTGCACATATTACTCGCGTAGATCTTGAGGCCTTTGTCCTTGTAGACGTCGACGGTATTGTTGTTGACGTTATCTGTGAAAAAGATATATGGGTAGCCCATCATCGTACGGCGTTGAATAATCTTTGCCCAGATATCTCGTTTTTTCTCATCTCCTGCCACCATTTCTTCAAGCCACGCATTGGTGACCGTGACACCATGGGTGAGTTTTTGGATTTCATTGCCTTCCATACCGATATTGAGGAATTCCTCGATATCTGGATGCTCTACTGGGAGGTAGGGTGCGAAATGTCCTCGACGAACAGACCCCTGGCTTACAACATTAATCAGTGATTCAAAGAGATTCATAAAATGCACAGCCCCTGATGATGCTCCATTATTTTTGATCTCAGTCCCCCGAGCACGAAGTGCTCCGAAATACCCACTACACCCTCCTCCGTATTTACTCATCATGCCGACTTCACCTTGTGTATAGAGGATGCTCGCCATATTGTCCTCAATATACGAACCGAAACAACTAATAGGGAGCCCTCGCTCAAGACCAAAGTTTGCAAAAACCGGTGTCGAGAGAGAATAGTATCCTTTTGACATATAATCATAGAATTTATCAGCCCATCATGCTTTTCCGAGAATTTTCTCAGCAGTTTTAGCGATAAGAGTCACTCGCTCTTCGGTAGTCTCCCCTGGGAGGAGATAACCATTTTGGAGGAATTGTTTTGAGTAGTCGTTGAGCCAGCGCATAAATAGAAAGTTAAAGATAGATATTTTTTAATACAAAGGACAAAGTGCAAAAGACAAAATTAAGGAAAATATTCATGTATTTTGTATTCTGTATTTTGTATTTCTAAAAGAGGTCTCCTGACGTAATACTCGTGCTCCGTTTGTTGTAGTTAATAGAACGTTTGTTGAAGAAATCGATTTGTTTTGTCGCGATGACTTCATCATCGAACCAGTCAGTCTTTTCGAGTTCAGCCACATTGACTTCAAATATTTTGTCGAGACCGATGGATGAAAGACTGTTATTGAATCGGTTCATCACAAATTGTTTTACCGTTTCCTTTGGCAAGAAATCCAATTCCCCTGCTTCAAATATCCAATCAATAATAGCAGATTCTGCATCATTTGCTTCTCGGCAGAGAGCATATATTTGTTCTCTATATTCATCGTTGAACCAGGTTGGGTTTTCTTCTTGGATGATACGAATAAGGTCAATGCCAAAGAGTCCGTGAATCTGTTCTTCTTTTGATGTCGCTTCTACGGCATTTGAGATTCATTTCAATAAATTCTTGTGTTTATTAAATGACATGATGATCAAAAACTGTGAAAAGAGTGATACGTGCTCGATAAAGAGCGAAAAGAGAAGTACTGCTTGTGCATATTCTTGGTTGTCCTCACTTCGAGCATTCAGCATCGCTTTATCGAGATAATGAATACGATTCATGATAACTGGAATTTCTTTAATTTTTTCAAACTCATGATTCATCCCGAGAAGTTCGAGAAGAAACGAATAGGCATCCTGATGTCGGACTTCACTTTCCGCAAATGTCGCTCCGACATTACCAATTTCTGGTTTTGGAATTTTCTTATACACATCACCCCAAAATGTTTTGACTGAAACTTCGATCTGAGCAATAGCGAGCATGGCATTGCGGATAGCATTTCGTTCTTTGTCTGAGAGATTGACGTGAAAATCCTGCACATCGGATGTATAGCTAAACTCCGTATGAATCCAGTAGGAATGACGCACAGCATCCACATATTCGATCAATTCCGGATACTCGTATGGCTTGAGATTGACACGTTTTTTAAAAATATTTCGCCTACGCTCATCGATACGTTTTTGGCGATAGGTGATATATTCTTTCGCGATTTCATAATGACCGGAACGCATCAGGTGAAGCTCAACGTAATCTTGGATATCTTCGACGCCAGGGATCATATCCCGAGCAGCAAATTTGTGTTTCAAATCTTCAACGATTTTATTGGTAAGATCGGAGATAAAACCGAGCTCTTTTTGGCCAACAGCTTCACACGCTTTTTCCAGCGCTTTTTCTATACGCGACCTGTCAAATGGGACGAGTTCTTGGTTGCGTTTGCGTACTTTATCGATAGGCATAGGAAGAAAAAAAGAGATGAAACACAATATATGGTGTCGTCCCTTTATATTGATATACCATATCTAGTCAAATGATTTTGCGTGAATTTTTCAAAAAGTGGCATTTTACGCCATAAGAGTGAATACTTTTTTTGTGCAAGTGATTTTACGAAAAAGTACTTGCATTCTGGAGAAGAAATTGTGATGATGATAATTTCCTTATAGTCTTAGTGCATCCACTGGATCCAGTTTGGATGCTCGCCATGCTGGGTACCAACCAAAAAATATTCCCGTCATCATCGCAAATATGACCGCCATAATATCACCATACACCGAGCGAAGAAGCGGAAGCGTGTCACCAAAAGGATCAAAGAAGATTACCACTTCACCCACTATCACTCCGAGAAGTGATCCGAGAAGTGTCAGAATAAAACTTTCGAGCAAAAATTGCCATAGTACCGAGCTTTGATTGGCTCAGATGGATTTCAGAATCCCGATTTCCTTTGTTCGCTCTGCCACGGAAGCAAACATCACATTCATAATACCAATACCCGAAACGATAAAGACAATACTGGCTACGCCAATAAGAAGATAGGTGAGCGTCTTCGCATTTTCTATCGCCGTTGAGACACTACTTCAGGCATCAATAACTCGGAGATTATTTGAACCGCTCTCTAGTTCATGAAGTTCAGTGAGTTTTTGCGTCATATCCTCCACAGCTTGTGCGACATATTTGGTATCTTTTGCGAGGGCTATCACCTGTAACAATGGTTTCTGTTTGACGATATATTTTTCATATGTTTTGGTCGGAAAATATACGGCATCATCAAAGGTCACAGGACCAAAACCTGCACCAGATTTTTGGAGTACTCCAACAATAGTATAGTCTTTTTTGGCAATCGTCACAGTGGTATTCATCACGCTGGCTGCTGTCTGATTGGGGAACAATTGAGTCAATGCCCCATATCACAAGATGACATATTTCTCTTTTTCTACTGTCGCATCAAACATAGCACCGGTATCAAACTTGAGACTGATAATCTTGAAGAGATCGGCGGTAATGCCCAGACCAGAGAGGGAGACCGTACCGACTGAAGCATCACTACTGTTGACAGAAACATTGCTCCGATAAAAACCAGCCACGGTACTGATGTATGGAGATTCTCAGATAAGATCAATATCTTTTTGTGTGATATCGATGCCTCGCATTCCCATGACCATAATAGTATTCACATTCAAGCTCTTGAATTGATCTTGGACTTGTTTTTGTGCACCAGTACCGATAGCGACGACGAGAATAATCGTGATAACACCGATAATCACCCCGAGCATAGAAAGAGCCGTGCGTGTTTTATTTGAAACAATCGAAGAAAATGCGATAATAAAGAGGTCTGTTTTTTTCATACATTATTTATGGATGGAGAGAGTGTCGGCTACTTTGCCATCTTTGAGGACGATGATTCGTTTTGCATAGGCAGCCACATCACGCTCATGAGTGACCATAATAATGGTCTTTCCTTCTTGGTTGAGTCTGGAGATAAGCTCCATTACCTCATGTGTCGTCGTCGAATCGAGGGCGCCTGTTGGTTCATCAGCGAAAATAATATCTGGCTCATTGATAAGGGCACGAGCTATCGAAACTCTTTGTTGTTGGCCTCATGAAAGCTCTGAGGGTTTATTGTGCATTTTGTCATCCAGACCTACTTCATGCAGATAATACATCGCCTTTTCTTTCCGAGTTTGAAAATCTTGTTCAGCGTAGATAGCTGGTAACATCACATTTTCGAGAGCTGTCAGACGAGGAATCAGATAGTAGAGCTGAAAAATAAATCAGAGTTTGCGATTGCGAATATAGGACGCTGAGAAATCGTCACGGTACAAGCTAATATCTTCACCATCAAATTCATATACTCAATCATCGGCAGGATGAAGTAGCCCCATCACATTGAGTAGAGTCGATTTTCATGACCCACTATGCCCCATCAGAGCGACAAATTCTCCTCTCTGAATCGTAAGATCTATACCCTTTAAAACTGGTATTTCTATATTGTTTGAGAGATAATACGATTTGGTAATTCCAGAAAGTGCGATTATTGGGACAGACATAACTTAGTTGGTAATCAGAATTGTTTCTCCAACCTCGACACCACTGATGATTTCTGTTTCTTTACCATCCGAGAGCCCCGTCACGACCTTACGAAGTGTGCCATCCTTGAGACGAACATGCGGAGAGTTATCGTAGGCAAACACTGCTTTGATGGGTGCCACCATGACGCTTTTTACTTGTTTACTAATAAATGATATCTCTACATTCATGGCCGTGCGCAGGCGAGTATCATCGGATGAATATCTCACCAACACTTTGTAAGTCACAATACCATTATTATCGGTATCTCCAATGGTCGAAACATAGTATACATCTCACTCAAATGCCGCATCAGGAACTGACTCTGGTGTCACAAGAGCTTTTTGTCAGACTTTCACGAGCTCTATCTCGTCTTCACTAATAGAGGATGTCACATACGTATATCCTTGGGTAGCTATGGTGGCGAAAGTACTCGCGGCCGTCTCACCCACATGCCCAACAAGGGTCAATATGACTCCATCCACAGGACTCTTGAGCTGGGATTTAGCGAGATCAAGCTGCTTTTCTTGCAGGGCAATCCGAGCTGACTCGAGTTGGAGCTGAGCAAGTTGCTTTTCATCACTAGAAAGTGGATCGAGCTTGAGAATATAATCTATCTTATTATTGGCGAGTTGTTGCTCGTTGCTAACCCTAGACTGTTCTATCTCTTTTTGTTTTAGGACAATATCTTTCTTTTGATATTCTATATCGGTTTTTACTTGAGCAATCTGTTGCTCCAGACTTCTTCGCTTATCCGTATCCGCTTCAAGAGAATTGGCGATGGTAGAATACTTTGATGACATAGCAGTATACATGCTAGAAAATGCATTTTTATTAGTCGTAATAGTGGTAGCAGGAAGAAGAATACTATCTGCAACTGTTGCATTCATCACATCCACCATGGTCGATGCGAGGGTTCGCATTTTACTGATATCTGCGAGGGTTGAATCTATCATTCCTTGTGTCAGGGCAATACTCGTCGTAGTAGGCATTGGCGCATCATTGAGAGTACGCCAGAGAGCCTCTGCCGTGCTTTTGAGTTGCGAGTCTTTGGCAGCAATGAGGTATTCATAGTTATCATTGGTATTTTGTTGTTCTGAGCTCACTCAGAGAAATTCATCAATCGTTATCAGATTTTGCTTGATGGCCTGATATGCATCCGTGACCTGGATAACAAAATCTTTTTCATTTGTTGATCCGGCACTAGTTGATTCTGTACCAATAAGAGCGATCATATCATCCTGATAGTCAGAGAGTTTTTTCTCCAGATCAGTGATAGTTTTTTCAGAGGCAGTAATATCTTTTTCAAAACCAAGTATTTTACTCTCATAATCAATCTCATTCATAGCGAGCGTTCCTTCTATCTGCTGTTTTTCGAGATCAGAAAGTGGTTGTACTTTGATAGAATAATTCATCATCGCCTGTGAGAGAGAATTTCTCGCTTTCTGTACATCGACACGTGCCTGGGCATCATCCACCGTAGCAATCACTTCGCCCGCTTTTACTGTATCCCCCACATTTTTTTTGATAGCAGTTATTTTACCACTGCTTTCGAAACCAAGTGAGAGAATATTATCTCCTTGAATAGTACCCTCAGCTGTGAGTCAGAGTGTGATATCCCCTTTTTTGAGAGTATATTCTGTGGGAACTGCGACGACTACCTCTTCAGCATCAGATGATCACCAATAATACCATCCAGCACCCAGAGCCACTACAGCAGTTGTACCAATAATCCAAAAAAGTCTGGATCGAGAAGAAGTTTTCTTCTTGAGTTCTTGTGTGAGAGACATAAAAAAAGCAAAGAAATATTACATTGGTGGTAGTCCTGCTGGTGGCTGCCCAGCACCTTCTCCACCTCTGCTACCAGTTCATCCCATAGAAGAACTACTTGCAGAAGAAACAGATACCCAAGAGGCAATTTTTCTCTCACCAGTATTTTCAGTCAACCAGATACTGAGAGTAGATCCTACTTTTATGTCGGCAATAGTACCTTCTTTACTTGTCGGTGGAGTCGGTGTAGCGGAAGTTTTTGTAGCTGAGAGTGAGGAACCGATGCCAGAATTACTTGCTCCCGGCTGTCAACCTCGCATCATACCGCCTCCGAAACCACCCCCGCCTGCCCCTCCAGAACGAATCATAATAGGAATACCAACTGGTATAGTGACATCTACTAAAACTCGTTTCGCTTTTGCGCGAGCTTCCTGCATCTTGGTCATCAGGGCTTGTCGCTCAGTATCAGTCATTGATTGCATCTTGGTACGAAACTCCTCGCCCTGCATCTCTTGAAAGATGGGGTCAGAACTCATGTCGATCGTCTCGATGGTAAACTCATTCCCTGTAACTGATTTTACTGTTCACTGTAGAGTAGCTTGAGTTTGTGGTTGTGTATTTTTTAAATCACTACCAACTTCTTGACTCTTCACTACTGTTTCTCAGCTTGCCAGATTCTGCGTTGTTCCACATGCTGAGAGGAGAAACAATGAAAAACACATCAAATAAAGGGAAACACTATATTTCCGTTGCATAAAAAAAATCATTAAAAAATATCGCAGATTCGCTGCGGCGAAAGAACGCATAAAAATATGCCTTTCCAAGTATTACGCAAAAGGAGTAAAATTATTTCAAAAAAGTTTTATTTATTCAGAGAAATATTTACTGCAAATTCTTCGTCAAGTTCAATGCTTTTTAGTGCTTCAGTCCTTCAGTCCTTCAGTCCTTCAGTAAGAGTACAGAGCGTCTCTGCTTCAATTAGTGTTTTATGTGCTTTTAAGATACTTGCAAGTATAGTATTCTCAGACGTTAGAGAAAGCTGTAATCTATCAGTCACTTGGAATCCCATCTCTTTTCGAGCATCCTGAATCGCACGGATCAAATCACGAGCGTATCCTTCGAAAGTCAACGCTTCATCGAGTGTCGTATCGAGACCGATGACATAGCCGGCATTTCCAACAAAAGCAATCGTTGATCCTTCTTTTGGTGTGTAAACAGTTTCGAATTCTTCTGAGGTGAGAAGGACTTTTCCTTCAGGTGCTTCTGGGCAGGTTATCTCAAGACTCCCATCTTCGAGCAATATACCCTTCCCCGCCTTCGCATCAGCAATAATTGTTTTCATCCATTGTTTCCTTTCTGTCGCTCCAATCTGTTTTGCATCAGGCGAGTAGGTGATGGTCACATATTCTGCTATATCGGAAATAGTATAAATTTTCTTCACATTCAATTCCTCGGCAAGTGTTGCTCGCGCACTTTCATCCAGATCAAGAGTAATGGAGGCACTGCGAAGCGGCTGTCGCACACGAAGTTTCTCTCGTCAGCGAATTGCGAGACCAAGGTTTGTGAGATTGTGCAAATCTCGCATTTTCTGATTGACTGTGAGATTAAGGAGCAGTGGATTTGCTTCTGGGAAATAGGTGAGGTGAACGGAAGGGAATCAAGTATTAGGAACCAGTCATAGTCATAGGTCGGAATTTGTTTTTGAATTATCTGATACAGCTTCTGTTGGATTAATCTCATATAAATCCTTCCTATGACTATCACTCTTACTATGACTTTGTGTAAGATTCTGATAAAGATACTCCGTAATAAACGGACAAATAGGAGCAAGAAGCTGACAGACCGTCGTTAAGACTTCATGTAAAGTCTCATACGCACTGCATTTATCTGCATCCACTTCTTTTCTCCAGAATCTCCGACGATTACGACGGATATACCAATTATTCAGTCCGTCTAGGAAAGTCACAAATCCGTCACATGCTTTCTGAGTATCATAATTATCCATATGTTTTCTCGTATCTTGAATCAACTGATGGAGCTGAGAGAGAATCCAGGTATCTAGTTCGTGAGTTTTTGGTGTTTTCGGAAATCGATACAGACAGGCATTTTTTGCCCCGGAACCATACAGAACATCCTCACTCTGAAGACCATAAAAATACTGCGTACAGGCACGGGAGACACCCACATGGGAACCAATCAATATTTTCTTTCCAGTATTTTCTGCGATGACTCTATCAAGAGCCCCTGATATTCTCCTATAAAATACATTCCAGGGCTCAACTGAATTCCATCGATATGCTTTACGCATTGTATCAACATCTCGTACTCCTATCTTTGCATAGACCTCTTCGTGAGTCATACCGCTATATTCTCCTGAATCCTGCTCATGAAATTCTTCATCCAAAATATATGTTCCAAATCCCGAAATAGTATCAATCGTTCTTTTTCTTGGAGAAGTCATAATAACATCAAAAGGTGTTTGTTGACTCGCTTGTTGTAGGAGATTTTTTACCTGTTCTCTCCCCACTTCCGACAGATCCGCATCATCTTCAGAACCACTCATTCGTCCCGCCTCATTGGATTCACTTTTTCCATGACGTGTAAACCATATTTCCGTTCCATCTGGTTTCCAGCCATCAATATTTGCATACGTCGCAAAGAAGGTGTAGGAATTCCAGAGGGGTATCAAGACTTTTTTGAGTGACTCTTGGATACCGAGTTCCGAGAAATTCATATCTTCTCCTCGCATAATCGGACCACCCATCAGGTAAAAACGAAGTGCATCAGCTCCATATTGTTCGATAGTACTTTTTGGATCAGGGTAATTGCCATATGATTTACTCATCTTGCGACCATCTGTTCCATTTATCACGCCCGTTACGGCGACATTTTTGAAGGATGAGGAACCTTTGACGAGGACACCGAGGACATGCATCACATAAAACCACGCACGAATCTGCCCTGTGTATTCTGCGATAAAATCAGCTGGGAAACTCGCCTCCATTTTTTCCTGATTTTCAAACGGATAATGCACCTGAGCATACGGCATAGAAGCACTATCCATCCAGACATCAAGGACTTCTGGAATACGACGAAGCGGAGTGCCATCTACGATAAGTGAAGAGAGGAATTGTATACTCCATCCACCAAATTTATGCCCTACCCCGTCGATAGGCAAGAAAGCGGTATTTAATTCAGTTGCTAGGGACTTCCCATAAGAAAATGGGGCGCTCTTTGAATCATCATCTTTGCTATGAGTTACAATAATTTCTTCTACGAGCGTTCGTAATTTTGCCACATCTTCTGTCATCTCTGGGATGACTTTTTCCAGATATTTATTTCCTTTGAGTCCGCTTGGTGCTACGAGAACCAATCGTTTTAAGTAAATATTTTTCTCACACAAATATTGTATGATTACAGGACAACCAAAACTCGTAGCAATTATTGTGTCATACGAAGTGACATCGATGGTTTCGAGAGTTTTCCTCCACTTAGCATAACTTGTTTCTTTATTTTTATCAAAATCCGGCACATCAAGCTGAATTCATTGTTTCCTGAGCTCATCCTGTAATGGAAGCCATTTTCACTCATACCCCTTCTGTAAGCCAGATGATGTCCAGCCATGTATTCCAAGAACCTTCTTCACACTTTTCTGTTTTGTGCTCTTTGTTTTGTGCTCTTTGGGTAAATAAATCTCGTCTATCGTCGGCCTATGTAGATTGATCTCCTTCCCATCAGGACCGAGGTAGGTAACCCCATACGAAGCATTTTTATATTTATCTGGCATTTTTTCTTTTCCGAGTTCCTGCAAAAGCTCCTGAGCAGGAAATCCATGTGTCACAACCAAAACTGTCTTTCCAGCATAATCCCGTTTAATGAGTTCGACTACTTTTCGCATTCGAGTCCGAATATCATTTTGTGATTCCCCTGTTTCTCCGAATTTATACTCTGGATCTGCACGGTATTTATTTCGGCTCTCACGACTCTCTGCATAATTTGTCAGATTTCCAAATTTTCCGTGATTAATCTCACGAAGTTCATCAAGTGTCTGAAGAGTGATTCAGAGTTTTTTTGCAATCGGTTCAGCTGTTTGAAGCGTGCGAACAAATGGTGAGGAAAGAATCACTTCAATTCCCTCAGAGGCCAATTTTTCTACCAGTTCCTGAGCTTGTTGCTTTCATTTCTCCGAAAGTGGAGATTCGCCAATATCATCATAAAAACCAGCGTCATTTGCTTCACTCTGAGCGTGACGAAGGGTAATAACTTTTGTGATTTGCCCGAGTGGCTTATTGGCTTGGTAGAGTTCTTCTCGAGAACCAATCACGACCCGCTCTGAACCATCTTTATTTTGCCAGATAGGCATTGGTGTTCACCAAAACCTTGTACGAGAGATACACCAATCAGGTGCTGATTCAAGAGATTTCAGGAATCTTCCGTGTTTGAAATGGTCAGGAAACCAATTAATACTCTCATTCTGCTCAATCAGTTCACCCTTGATTCTCTGGATATCGATAAACCAAGACTTCTGTGCTCGTTGCATCAATGGTGTATTACTTCGTGGGCAGTAGGGTACACGGTGTGTGATAGATTCTTTTTTAAAGAGGGTCCCCTCAGATTTGAGTCGTTCACAAATCGGATCAATACAATCAATGTAGAGCTGTCCTTGGTAATCTGGAATTTCAGCCGTATATTTCCCCGCTTCATCGATGGCAGAAGTAATATGAATCCCCTCTTGCTTCGCAAGCTGAAAATCCACATCACCAAATTCTGGCGCCTCATGAGCAATACCCGTACCATCCGTATCGGTCACAAAATCAGCGTGATAGATATGGAAACTATTTTCCAAACCCCCTATTTTTCCTCCTCACTTTTCGTCCCCCTTGTCAGGGGGAAGGTTTGCCATTCCTCCTTGATAAGGGGGGTTGGGGGGGATTTTTTCATGTGTATTTGAATCTATCTCAGTTCCCATTCAACCCCCCTTTGATTTCCCCTTTATCAAGGGAGTATTTTTCCTCCCCCCTGACAAGGGGGGTAGGGGGGTTTCTCAAATCTGAGATTTTTGATAAAAATCAAAAGGTGCTTTGTACGTGAGTCCCCCAAGCTCTTCCCCTGGAATTGTTCCAAGAATTTGATAGTCCCCTTTTCCTTTGAAGACTGTTTCAATACGAGAAGTCGCAACAATATAGATTTCCTCTGCATGATACACAGAAACATATTGTAAATCACGATTTACAGCAAGTGCCATATGCATCGGTATCGTCCATGGTGTCGTCGTCCAGGCGAGAATATTAACGGTTCGTGCTTCTGGGATTTCTGGAACAATCACCGGTTCGCGAACACCGGTAAGAAAATCAATCAAATCATATTCCATATAGTGAATCTCGCTTCGAACAGGCAAACTATCCAATGAAAAATATTCATAGTCAGTAAATTTGTCTTCTTCCAGTTGTATTTTTTGCCCGACAGGAACCACACCACGAAATGATAATACTTCATAGAAATTCCCACGATACCCAATATATGTAGAACAATATGGTACGAGTTCGCAGGTGATACCTGTTTCTTCCAATAATTCACGGGCAGCACAGGTATGATATGACTCCCCTGGCTCACTACTTCCTCACGGTAACCTCCATAAACCATCCTTTTTATTTTTTATCATCAAGAGCTTTCCTTCTTCGTCTTGGATGATTATACCTGTAGACTTTTTGACATTATGAAGCGGAAATTTCACCGTAATGGCTGGATCTTGGACATCCTGGTAGCTATCATCCATCGCAATTTCAAAATTTGAAATCGGGGTTGAAAGTTTCCAAGAATACCATGAAACACGCTTTCCCTCATAGACATATCCCTTCTCCCAGATTTGTTTGAAGACCCACATCACAGACTCCATATAATCCTGATCCATCGTACGATACGCATGTTCCATATCCACCCATCGACCGATATGATCGATATACCATACCCAGTCAGCGGAAGTTTCCCGAGTATAGTTGTAACATTCATCGATAAAGTGCTGAATACCTCCTTCTGATTCTTCGATAGCTTTGTTGGATTCCAGTCCGAGTTTCGCTTGCACTTTTTGTTCGATAGGCATCCCATGTGCATCCCAACCCCAGACTCGTTCAACTCGTTTTCCCAGCATCGTCTGATAGCGAGGGACGACATCTTTGATAATCGAGGAAAGAAGCGTGCCATAATGAGGATTTCCAGTAATAAATGGAGGACCATCATAAAACCGATACGGATTCTCCGCAGGTCGAGAATCGACTGATTGTTCAAACGTTTTTTCAGCTTTCCATTTCTGAAGAATTGCCTCTTCGAGTTTCGAGAACTCGGGTTTTCATTTTGGGAGTGGGAACATGCTGCAAAATAATAAATAATAAAGAAAAAATAATAAAGTAGGATTTAATTATATTTTTGGTAGGCTTGTTGAATCATTAGAAAAGCATAAGGGAGATCTTCTTTTGATAAAACCTTCAAATCACATCGCACTCACCATCTTTGAGTTGGTTCATCAACAAGTTTATTTTCAAAATCATTAAAATCAGATTTTCTTAGACTTGGAAAAGCTAGATTAAGATAACTCTTATAAATATTTACTCATATTAAATTTTGAAATTTATTCTTATATCAAACATAATGCTTATTTATTTTTTCCTGTAAATTTGGGTCAAGATTTTGGACAAATTTACTAATCTCCTCAAACATTTCTCGTGACTCATTCCAGTCTGTTTTTATCAGATCATCTATTGTATACGTCCGCACCTCTTTTTGTACCTCTTTCATTTCAGAAGAAAGACTGGTAATTGTCTTAACGCTCTCAGCGGTATTAGTTGCACGAATAGGATTTAACACAACCATATCATCAGAAAATTGTTTCATTTCCCAAAGTTCTATTGGTAAATCCTTGAAATTGATAGCATCCTGCTGATATCGAGTGAACGCATCGGCAACAAAAATAACCCTTACCGCTGACCAATCAATATCATCTTTTCGTAATTTTTTTCAGCATTTCTCATTATATTCAAGGATGAAATCAGCTTTATTATTAAGTAACAATGAAAGATATGCAAAACCTTGATCAATCACAGAATAACTCGATCCTCGCTTGTATTCTATAACAACGAAAGATTCAGTATCGGCATCGAAAGCGAGCGTATCAATACGTAAATTATTGAGAGAAAATTCTGTTGTGATAAATTCTAATCAAAAAAATTCCTGAAGATGTTCTTCTGCAATTTTTTGCATATCTTTCTCGAATTTAAATCATAAATTCTTTACAGATTTCAGAGTATTACCGAGTTTTTTATAGAGCAACATAGAGTAAAATTAAACAAATAAAAACACACAAAAAAATAGTTGTGTGCTTCGGCCAAGAGTAGGTTGTAGAGTTAGGTTGTAGAGTTAGAAAAATCTATCTCTATCACCTATCTCTGGCATCTATTTCCCAGAGATTACCACCGAAAGCGGTACTTGATTTGTCTTCGTGACGTGAAGTGTACGGGAAGGTCTACGAGAGTAGATAGTATTTAGTATTTAGTATTTAGATGATGCAAATGCCCTTTCTAACGACTAAAAGCTAACAACTAACGACTATTTTCTTCTTCCAGCGTGTCCTGCGAAGTTTTTAACGAAGAAGGACGAATCCTGTGATAGCAGGACTAGGACGCTGATATATCCAGTATAATCAGAAATAGAGAAATACAATACTTACCGTGAGAAGAGAGGGTGCAAAAAACAACGCTGAAGGTTTTGTAACAGTAGGAGTATAGTTATCCGCCCTGAGATTCATACCCTATCTTCCATCACTTCATCTCTTTATCGAGCTTTTTCGCTCATGGGAGTGTACGTTCGAGTGCATTCCAAAATGCCTTTTGGTGATGCTTGTGAATCGTATGTGTCAGCTCATGGATGATGATATAATCTCGTAGCTTCTCTGGGAGTCGCATCAATTCGACATTGAGATTGATACGGTTTTTATGACTACAGCTCCCCCATCGAGTGAGCTGATGTCGGCATGTGACTGAAGCGTAGGCAAAATTATGCTTCTTCGCAAGCATATGGACACGATCAGGGAGAAAGATATGTGCGAGTTTTTTGAGTTCCAAAAGTCTCTCTCGAGAAAGTGGAACTAGAGAATTCATAGTCGATATTTGCTTTTGTATCCAGTTATTTTTCTCGGTGATAAATTTTTGAACCGCTGAATCTGTCGTACGTTTTGGTGCACGGATAACGACTTCATTTCACAAATTTACACGCATGTTCATCCGTCGGAGACGAGGTACGCGGATGACAACCACAGAAAAATTATTGGTTTTCTGCATAGTATTTTATATGAATTAAGGAGACCCGGAGCTGAGGGAAGGCACAAAAACAAACAGATTGAGGAAGCGAATTTTTGAACGAGAAAACAAAAAGTTATGCGAGTTCAAAACAAGCAATCGCTGCAATACCAAATATAATGCCAAAAACTTCTAGTCGAGTAATAGTTTCTCAAAATTTCCAATAACTCACTGTAAGATATGTTACCAGGTTAAACACTTCCATAATAACAGAAGCAACAGCAATATTTTCAAATCGATAACTTCGAGCGAGAAAATTCAGAGCTATAAAATAAAAAAATATCCCGGCAGTATAGAGTTTCCAAGAATTTCCAGCATCTACCCAAGCGTTCAGTATGAGGTCGCCAATAGTCAAGAGTATACCCGCTATCAACAAGAGGAGAAATCCATGATGCATAATATGTTTTTTAAAATGGTGTTTAAAGAGCATAGAGGTCTTTCGATAATCCTATGATTTTTTTACTGATTGCCAAACTTTTTTCACCAGCTCGTGTGATTCGTCGACGCCACGTATCTTCTGAAGTTCTTTTGCCAAATCCCAGTCTCTATCCCTCGTGGCTTGTTCTCACTCAAAATACCCAAGGACATTATAGGGCATCCTCTCTGCAAACTTTGCAACTGCTCGAGGACACACACGATTACGATCGATGAGTCATTCGTGATCAAATTTGTGTATCAAAGTCAGGACATCCCACAGGAGATCTCCTATTTCCAGTTCAAGCTCATTGTGATTTTTTGTTGCCAAGCTCTGACGAATTTCCGCGATTTCATCCTGGGCTCCATCGAGATAATAGGTGACATCTCTTTGCAAAAATCATCCGTTAAACTGACGATTGCGTTCTTGGAGCCAGAGAAGTCCAGTGAGTCACTGCATACAGAATAGTATATGATAAAGAGTTTTTTTACAATGCGGACAGTATAAAATAGTATACGACAAAAAATGCGATGGTGAAGGTATCATCCCTTGCGACGAAATATGAATATCATATACTACGCGACGTCCTCTATTTCTTAAATATCTTTTTATGGACAAACATACTCACACTCCAGAGACTGGCCACACACATCCAGGGCATATTGGTGTGTACGGAGCTATCGTAGGAGCCCTCATCATCTCACTCCTCGGCACCTACCTCATCGTACAAAACCAACAGATCGAACAAGTCGGTGGACGTGGTAACTATAAACTGTATCAAAAAATGATAAAAAATCCTAAATACGGTGAAAATATCAAAGGGAATCTCGATGCACAGATCGCTCAGATGGAAGGAACTGCTGGTGATACAGCTCCTTCAGATACTCCAAAAGCTGCTCAACCAGCAGCAGAAGCAAAAGCATCTGGTACTCTCACAAAAGATGAAGTAACAGCGCTCACAAAAAATGCGTATATCAAAGGTAACACCTCTGCAGATATTCTCTGGATAGAATATTCTGACCTTGAGTGCCCATTCTGTAAGCGCCTTCATGACTCATGAGCTATCCAAAATATGGAAAAGAAATATGGAAGTAAACTCGCTCTCATGTTCAAGCATTATCCCCTCCCATTTCATCCAACAGCCCTCCCGGCTGCTGAATCTGCAGAATGTGTCGGCGAAGCAGGTGGTGGGACGAAATATTTTGCTTTCATAGAGGGCATCTTCTCAAAAGGAACTCCATCTCAAGATATCATCGATAGTGTCGTCAAAGAAATCGGTCTCGATGCTACGAAGATCAAAACCTGTGCTGACAGCAAAAAATTCGCTGCGAAGATTACTGCTGATCAGACAGAAGGTTCGAGCAAATTTGGCGTCAATGGTACTCCAGGAAATGTCATCATCAATACCAAAACTGGTAAATATACTGTCGTTTCAGGTGCTCAACCAGAAGCAAATTTCCAAGCCGCTATCGAAGGGCTCTTGCAATAAGGAATTTCCTCACAAAAAACCTCTCGAGAAATCGGGAGGTTTTTTAAAAAATAAATAAAGACTGTAAAATCCAAAAAGTCACTAGAGAATATTTTTGTTTCGCAAAAAGATTCCTAGTATATATCTATTGCGTCTTTTGACGCTCTACTTTCTTTTTTTTCACTATGAAAAAACAATCAGGTTTTACACTTATCGAGCTGATGGTCGTGATGGCTATCATCGCTATCCTCGCGACTGCAGGTCTCTCGGCGTATACTGGATATCTCAAAAATGCTCGTGATTCTGCGCGTATAGTCATAGCAAAACAAATTGGTATCAAGGTAGAACAGCTCTCCACGATCACTGGCGCTCCTACCCCAGAACAATTGGAAGCATTTCTAAATGCAGAAGGCTTTGCATGGAATGTGTCCACTCCTTCAGAAAAAGCTCTTGTTCAATTGCCTAATATCGCCAGTAACCTCCTCTGAATACCACGTGCTTTTGCAGCTTTGGCACAAGATCCTGTTGGTTGAAGAGATGTTTGCGTCGATTATGATGGTAACCCTACTATAGTATGTCAATTTGTCTACTATCGTTTCTCCGATGGGACTTATGCGATTAGCTATGGTGTTGAATTAGTGAAGAATCTGGTTAATTACCATGCTTCAGATATATTAGTACCTCAAGCTTGACCCCCTATCTATGGTTCATTTATTGGGAATAACAAAGAGATTTATACAATAAACCCCTCCGATACTGCTTTGGAAACATTGCTAGATAGTGGAGGATATGCTCCTATTACTGGAACTCTTGTTGTCTCGATTTTGGATGTTCCCTATGTGCCTCCTACCACAACATGAACTCCAGAGACGACTACAGGAACTCCAGAGACGACTACAGGAACTCCAGAGACGACTACAGGAACTCCAGAGACGACTACAGGAACTCCAGAGACGACTACTGCTGCAAGTTGTGGCAGCACATACTATGACCAATACTCTTGCGACAATAATTCGGGTGGTACGTGTCATTGGGATTATTCCTATAATTCATGTCAAGATGGTGCTCCTCCAACAACTACTGCTGCAAGTTGTGGCAGCACATACTATGACCAATACTCTTGCGACAATAATTCGGGTGGTACGTGTCATTGGGATTATTCCTATAATTCATGTCAAGATGGCCCGTCTTCAACAACATAATTGATACACGGAATAGTACAAATTGTTAAAAAGACTATTTATCCCCTCTCATTTTCTCAGAAGAATTTTCGCAGAGCAAGCATCCGAAACACATGATTCGCATCTTTGAGGATGATGCGTCAGAGGAATCTCCTATTTCCGATAAAAGCTCATAGCTCTCCCGATAAATCTGCAATGGCTGCATGCACCAGATGTTCATTTTGATCTTTCTGATATTGCGATTGCATACGCCCCACCACTTCTTTAGGAGATAATTGTGGACGTGATTTGAAATACGTCTCTGAAGTCAGCGCAAAGGAGCGAAAATTGAGTATCCATATAATTATCGCTGCAGTACGACTCGTAAGGCGCATCATCGGTCGAGCGCTGAGGTGATTTCATACATCATCTTGATCTGAAATAATAAAAGGTTGTGCCTGAGGATTGTTTTCTATATCAGGTTGGTAGTGTGAATGCACATGAATACTACCCTGATCTGCAGGTTCAATAATTACTTCTCGGATGCAACCTCGGTACTTTGACTGAATTGGTTCAGCCATGCTAAAACTACTCTTAGACTGAACGATGTATGGGTCTTGTGATTCTCCCGTGAATGCACACGCTGGCAAGAGCTGTTCTACATATCCAGATACTCCTGGACCACAGACAGGAATAAAATACGTTGGTTTGTTGTATCAGATGACTGGGACATCCCGAGATACCAGAGGTGCACGACATGATGCTCCGATATGTATCTCGATATCTGAGAGCCCGAGAAGTCGTATGGCTGAGAGGAGATGTTCTACTATGAGAATTTGTACTTTTTGTTCCCTATCAGTGATACGCAACATCCGACCAAAGATACCATCGATAGCATGGAGTGTGTCTGGAGTATAGGGTATTTTGCCCCCTCCCTCTACGACGAAATGGATTCCTTTATTTTCTGATGGGTGCACAGAAAAAGATGATTGCTTTGCACAAAAACCATTCGTACATGGATCCACTTTGAGACCCGTTATGTCAATGGCTTGCGTGAGTCGAGTTGGTAGTGCATTGAGTCAGATATTGTCCGAAACAGTCTTCATGATAGTTATAATACTATCAATTTTTCTTTGTCAACCAAAACCATCTCCTCATAGCGGAGACCATAGACTACACTATTGGTGATGGATTCCACCTCGCGCTCGTTCCTCGCTTGGCTGGAATGACGGGGACTTTCTTCATTCTGTATTTTGTCCTTTGTATTTTGTATTTTTATTCCATAGATTCCTGGTTCAATAGTTATCACCATCCCTGGACGAAGTATCTCACGACTCTTACCGGATACTCGTGGTGATTCATGGATCTCAATGCCGACTCAATGCCCGAGTGAATGGGTGAAATACTCAGAATATTTTCCAAGCATTCTGCGTGCCTCTGCATCGAGCTCACACATTTTCATTCCTGGTTTTGCCCAAGCAATAATATGGTTTGTTACTTTTTGCAAAAGTAGGTAGAGTTCGGCTGGAGTTTTAGTTGTTTGCATGGTCTTGTGCGACTAATTCCTGGAATACGAGGCGCTTTATAACTTCTCGTGGGTCGTCATTTATTTTCTCTCATAGAAACCAAATAATTTCATCTTTCGTAGGATCTCGTCATTTTTCTCGTGATTTCTCATCAATGATCACTCTTATAGCTCCTCCGTATAATCAGATAAATCCAATAATTCGACAGTCTTCATGTTCTGGATCGAGTTCGTCGAACACTTCTCGCTGAACCCGTATAGCCCTAATAGCATCCATAGTGGAATACGTATTAAAAAGACACTAAGATGATAGACGGACGCTTGCTAAATCAAGTGTAGTATACGATTTTTTATTGAAATGTCATTTTTTTGTGTTGCTGTATATTTTTCAATCTCCATTATCTATTCGTTTCTATGGCTTCTACTCTATCTCTAGCTCTGCCTGAATTTATAAGAAAAAGCACCGTGTCATATCCGAGCAATATCCCTGATAGATAACACCCATATCGATCAGAATAATATCGTCTGGTTCCAGTTTCCGCTGGGTGGGGCTATGATGCGGAACGGCAGTATTTTCTCAAAATGCGACAATCGGAGGAAAGCTCGGACCACTGGCACCGAGCTTGAGCTGAAGAATCTGTATCCGTCGTGCTACCTCTTCTTCAGTAACACCAATCCTCAAGAAGGGCTGAATCGCCTCGTACACAGCCCGATTGATTCTCTGGCTTTCCCGAAGTTTTTCTATCTCCTCTGGTGTTTTAATTATTCTCTGTTTTGCAACAGGGCTTGACTTCATTACAAGTGCTGGACCATACCCCTCTATCTTTTCTCGGAGTGTCTGCGTGAGAAAGTCAGGATCAGTAGAGAGTTTTTTGTATTTCCCAAGTGTCTGCCTCCATCCCTCTCTCGTATCAATAATCTCAAATCGAGCACTATCAAAGAGCCCACTTGTCCGTGGGTCACACAAGATAATTCCCCCGTCCGTCATTCCAGCCAAGGACGAATGCAATGAGTCCGCGAGGTGGAATCCATCCCCGTTACAAGAAATATCCTGTTCACATCTAGATTCCACCTCGCGCTTCGCTTGGCTGGAATGACGAAAACCGATTCTTTTATTTTGTACTTTGTATTTTGTACTTTGTATTAAGATAAGGACCTCCCCAGCTTCATGCACCGTGACTCATGTCACATGGGTAATATCAGCTGGTGAAAGGAGGAGGTACATGTTGTCAGGTTAGTATGCTACTGAGTTTACTCAGTTTATTGAGTTATTCAAACCAATATTTTCACTTGAATTAAATAAGTGCTCTCGTTCAATTTTTGCTTTCCCTTCGAGGTCTGAGCTCCTCAGGGTCGAAGACTATTTTTTGTTTTACCTAAATTGTAAACTAAAAATAAGAAAGTCACTAAAAAAAGTTGCATTTCTAGAAAAAATACACTATACTACCTGCATGAATGAGCTAAAAGGTCGCCAAAATGACCAGTAACTCATCTCTTTATCTCTTATTTTTCTTATGAAAAAACAATCAGGTTTCACACTTATCGAATTGATGGTCGTGATGGCTATCATCGCTATCCTCGCCACTGCTGGTCTCTCAGCGTATACTGGATACATCAAGAAGTCACGAGATACAGTACGTATTGCTGATCTAAACGCTATCAACACTATCGTACTCTGAGCAATGGCGTCAACGTGATTACCACCAGCAGCAACAGATTCTGCTACAACAGGTGAGATAGAAGATGTTATTTGGGAGGCAAATAGTGGTCAAGCCATAAAAGATCCTCTTGGGACAGGCAACTGCTATGACACAACTGCACACTCAGACGCTGGCACGAGTACATGTGTTTATAACTATTACACTTGTAGTAGTGGAACTGGATACGCAATCACAGCCCTATTTGAATCTACTGCCAATACTGCCTCATATGCCGACAACTCATCTGGTACAGAGGTTGGAACATGAGCTGAGTATGATATTGGTAGTTGCCCTTTAGACGCTAGTACAGCTCCTTCAGCAGCTTTGCCATTGAATGCAGCTCATACATAAATTAAACTTATTTTATTTTTACTTTTTCTTCTCCCTTTCCTATGAAAAAACAATCAGGTTTCACACTTATCGAATTGATGGTCGTGATGGCTATCATCGCTATCCTCGCCACTGCTGGTCTCTCAGCATATACTGGATACATCAAGAAGTCACGAGATACAGTACGTATTGCTGATCTAAACGCTATCAACACTATCGTACTCTGAGCAATGGCGTCAACAGGTCTTGCCCCAGCAGATGTTGCCGAGCTAAAAACTGCGATTTCCGATGCGAATAATGGTCAACAGATAGAAGATCCCCTTACCTCGGGCACTACAGCCAAGTCTACGTGTCTTGGAGTTGGTATCAGTAACCAACCCTGCAACTATATGTATAAAACGTGTAACAATGCTACTGGGTTCAATATTGCGGCTCGTTTTGAATCATCTGCTAACTCATCACTCTACACTGCCGATGGTACAGGAGATGCTGTTGCTACCACTGTTCAGACAAGTCTTGTGTTACCCGCTACAATTGTAGGTGGTGCTTCTCTGTATGAAGTTGGTAATTGTACTACAACTCCTACTTACGCCATCGCAACTCCAGCGTCTAATGATATATTAGACGACGATTAAAAAAGATTTTCCCTAACTTTCTCACCCACCCCACCCTCTCGGTGGGGTTTTTTGTGCCACGCAGATTGAGACCGGTCTTTGGTTGCCAGAGCTAAGACCGGTCTCAACAGATGGTGCTTGTATTTCCTTTTCTTTGTCTATCATATCCTCTATGAGCAATCATCGACATGAGTTTTATACAGGGTTTCCATATCATGTGTTTAATCGTGGTTTTGAGAAACAACGCATCTTTTTTTCTCATGCTGACTTTGCTCGTTTTATCGCACGGCTTCAGTTTTTACTCGATGAACATCCCCATATTCATCTCCATGCTTTTTGTTTATTACCGAATCATTTTCATCTGATTCTCAGCGAGACCGGTCTTTAGGAGCTTCAAGACCGGTCTCAGATCCAGGGAATATCTGCTTTTATGCACAAACTGGAACTCGCCTACACCATGTATGCCAAGACCAAATACAGAGAAGATTTCCCTCGTTGACCATTTTTGGAGGGACGATTTCATGCGAAGATTCTAGAAGATGAGCGAGAGACGTGGCTCGCTGTATGTCCTATGTTTGTTACAACGCCATCAAGCACGAACTCGTGACGGATATCCATGATTGGCCATGGACTTCGTACCACGAACTCGTGGAGGGCATTATTGAGCCCCATCTACCAAGAGTAGTATTGTTGGAAGATGTGACTATCGGAGAGTATGTGGATATCGATGAGGAATAGTCTAGAATAAGGTTTGGACCTGCCACGTCGGGTCTGGTCTCATGAAAAAATATTTACATTCTCCAAAATAAAATATACTGATTCTTAGTAATAATTTTTATTTTTCACTATGAAAAGACATCTTGGTTTCTCACTGATAGAACTGATGATCGTTATCACTATCATCGCCATCCTCTCTGTGATGGGTCTGGCGGCATATTCGTGATATATCAAAAAAGCTCGCGATACCAATCGTATCGCTGATATCGCAACAATCGACAAGGCGATTCTCTGAATCACATCACAGACAGGACAGAGCCCTACAAGTATAGCGGACGTTATCACAGCGATAAAGGGGGTGAATAATAGTGTCAACCTAGTTGATTCTCTTAGTGGCCAAGCAAAATGTCAGCCTGCGACTGTGGGGGGTGCAAAAATAAATTGTGGATACTACTATACCCAATGTGATAGTGGTGCTGGATTTGCGGTGGGTGTCAGATTTGAAACAGAAACGAATCAAGCAAAATATGCTGCTGATGGTATCGGTGATGTACCGGCGAGTGCATCTGTGACGACAGCGAGTGAAGATGATGATTTTTATTCCCTCGGAAACTGTTCAGCGTATTGTGGAGCTACGGGCTGTACCTCTCCAGTAAATACGTATACTCTGATTACTACACCGTAAGTACAAAGATTTATGTATCTATTTAACCCACTTTATAAAAAGTGGGTTTTTGGAAACCTCCTTTTTGAAGGAGGTGCCGACGGAGGAGGCGGAGGATTTATTGAGAAAACAAATCACCCTGTCTTCATCCTCTTTGTTCTTTTCCCCCTTCAAGAAGGGGGTTTCTGTAACTTCTCTTATTTTGTACTTTTTCTTTTATGTTCCCTATTTTATAAAGCTTCCTACATTTTGTATTTTGTTTTTTGTCTTTTGTATTCTCTCTATATAATAAGCCCCATATGGATTTTCCTAAAATATACGCCCCTTCTTCCTCTGAAGATATTCTCGCAAAAATGTGGGAAAAAACAGGATGTTACAAACCACACAAATCTCGCACTGGTGAGACATTTTATATGCCTCTCCCTCCACCAAATGTCACGTGAGTTCTCCATACAGGGCATGCTCTGATGCTCGCTATCGAGGATGTGATGGTGCGGTATCATCGTATGAAGGGTGATGAAACACTCTGGGTGCCTGGAACCGATCATGCTGGCATCGCCACACAAAATGTCGTGGCAAAAAATCTCCAAAAAGAAGGGATTCACCGAGAGGATCTCGGACGTGAGAAATTTCTCGAAAAAGTCTGGGAATGGAAAGATACATCACACGGCACTATCACGAATCAGATGCGGATGATGGGAGCGAGCGTCAGCTGGGATCACGAACGTTTTACGCTCGATAAAGCCAATAATGATCTTGTGACAAAGACGTTTATAAAGCTCTATAATGAGGGCATCATCTACCGTGGAGAGTATATGGTGAATTATTGTCCGAAAGATAAAACTGTTATCTCAAAATCAGAAATAGAATACCGTGATGAGCCCGGATTTCTCTATGAAATAGCCTATTTTGTCCATGGTCTCGACCGTGAACTCATCGTCGCAACGACGCGTCCAGAGACACTCCTCGCAGATCAGGCAGTGGCCGTCAATCCTCGAGACAAGCGCTACAAAAAATTGATAGGTCACGAGGTGATTCTCCCCTTCGTGAACAAGAGAATACCTATTATTGCTGACGAGATGGTAGATATGGATTTTGGGACATGAGTGGTCAAGATTACACCCGCTCATGATCCTGCGGATTTTGAGACGGCCAAACGCCACGGACTTCCCATAGATTACCGTGTCCTCAATAATGAAGGCGTTATGATGGAACACACAGGTATTTTCGCTGGGAAAAAAGACATAGAAGCTCGTGAAATGATCGTCAATATGCTCCGAGGAAAGGGTAATCTCATAAAAGTCTCACCTCACATCTCTCCCGTTGGATATTCCCAGCGTGGCGGTGTCCGTGTCCAGACGATTGTTTCGATTCAATGGTTTGTGGATAGCAAAAAACTCGCCGAGAAAGTGATGGCAGGATATGAAAAAGGAGAATTTGAAATTATTCCGAGTCGCTATGGTGCCATCTTCGAAGGAATTATGGGAAACCTCCATGAGTGGTGTATCAGTCGTCAGCTCTGGTGGGGTCATCAGATACCCGCTTATTTTCATGCAGAAACTAAGGAACTCCTCGGGGTCACCGAAGACCCAAAAGGTCTCGAAAAACAGTATGGGAAAGAGATGATCGTCCGGGATCCCGATGTGCTCGATACCTGGTTTAGCGCAGCGCTCTGGCCTTTTTCTATTCTCGATTGGGATTTTGAGAAGCCGAGTAAGCTGTTTGAAAAATACTATCCTGCGCAAGTCCTCGAAACAGGTCATGATATTCTCCTCTTTTGGGTCGTGAGAATGCTTCTTTTTGGCTATGATCTCACTGGTCAGACACCTTTTAAAACTATCTATCTCCATGGTCTCCTCACGGATGATCAGGGTCGAAAATTCAGTAAATCACTTGGAAATGGCATCGACCCTATTGAGCTGATTCGTGAATTCTCTGCTGATGCCCTACGCCTCGCCATCGTCATCGGGAATACTCCAGGCAATAATATGAGATTTAGTCGTGATGTGGTCAAAAATAATCAGATATTCCTCAATAAACTCTGGAATGTCGCACGATTTGTCTGGATGAACTGCGATGAAATAAATACAAAAGACAAAATACAAAGTGCAAAATGAATAGATGTTACAAAACTCGAAAAAACACTGGCGAAAAACTGGGATACGCTCCTCGACTATGAACGATGGATTCTCTCTCGACTGAAACATACGAGAGATGATGTGACAGAGTGAATGGAGGACTATAATTTCTCGATGATGGGCGAAAAGCTCATCTCTTTTACTCGTGATGAATTCGCTGACTATGCTATCGAATGTTTCAAACTCGTAAAAGATGAGAGTAAATACGGCAAAGAAGTGATGATGTATACACTCCTCTCACTTTTGAAGCTCTGGCATCCCTACATCCCTTTTATTACAGAAACTCTCACGCAAGCAATCAATGGAAAACTCGATAAAGACGGTGGGTTACCGGATGATTTTGGTCTCAAAAATGCTCTTATGACGTCTGAATGGCCATCGTGTGGTTATCCACTCGACCGAGAGAGCGAGGAAGCGATGAAGGCAGTTTTTGATGTCGTAACTACTATTCGTACCATACGCGGAGAGCGCCGTATCAAGCCAGGCGAACTCGTGGATATCGTCCTCTATGTGAATCCTCGAGATCGTATCGTCCTCGAAAAAAATATCGCCCTGATTAGTGGTCTCGGAAAGGCGCGAGAGGTTCTCTTTACACTGACGAAAGATACTCTCGAACGTGATAAATATACCTATGGCATCGCGGGGGAAGTCGAGATATTTGTCGATACGAGTATCTGTAATCACGATGATGATATCGAGCGTCTCACAAAACTCATAGAAGAAAAGGAGGACTATGTCCGCCTTCTCGAGGTCAAACTCATGGACCCGAGCTTTGCTGGCAAGGCGCCAGAAAACGTCATCCGTCTGACTCAAGAAAAAAAAGAAGTCACCCTCCGACAAATCGAAAAGGCAAAAGAAGAGCTAGAACAATACAAGAGTTAACTGTGTACTAAAAATATACAACTTCATTCACTCTTTAGCTTTCGATCTTTTTATCCACCACCTTTGAAAGTCCTATCATATCAAAGATATATTGTGTTTTTGGATGAACACGATCAAAGGAAATAGTCTTACCGAGTCGGTGAGTGCGAGCGATAAAATCTGTGAGATAACCGAGCGTTTTAGAGTTGGCGTAAGCAAGATCAGAAAAGTCACAAGAGATATGCTGATATTCTGGTTGTTCTTTGATTTCTTCTTCGAGAGTATCAAAAGCGAGGTCTGCATTTGTTTCGTCGAGTTCGCCTGATATGATGAGATGCAGTGTATCTCTATATTGCTTTTTAAGTTGAATTGAGTAAGGTGTATGTATAGTACCTGATACCATAAAAAAGATTATTAGAATGAAATACACTCATACTATACAATATAAATCACACTATGTCAAATAATAATTTCACCAGCTTCTGGCAATCCCCCCTTTGGTCTGATATCCTCTCTGGTACCCAACAAGCAGAAAGCATCTGGTACACATTTCAAAATCAAAAAATCCTGATAGAGCGTAGAAAGATAACTGGAAACTACACTGGGCTCTACGTCCTATGAGCAGAGGAAAGTTTCATCACTTCAGAGTGTCTCAATGATATTTTTCAAACTGTTGTCCAAAAAAATGATCTTTTTCTACAGATAGAACCGGTAACCTACTGACTGCCAATACAAAATACAAAATACAAAGTCATCGACCCTGAGTATTCTGTTTGAAAAGTAAGCTCAGACCGAAGGGTACAAAACGAAGGATCTCTCAATGCCCACGCCCCCTTTCGTCGTTTTATCGAACCAGTGACAGCTATCATTCCCCTTTCAAACACTACGGAAGAGAAAGTATTTCAAAACTTCAAAGAAAAGGGGCGATACAATATACGAGTTGCAGAGAGACGAGGTGTCACGACTCAGTGGGTACAATGAGATGACATGTGTCCATTTCTTTCTCCTGATTGAAATAAGAAAAAACAAACGTATGTGGAAATATTTTTTGCTCTGCTCGAAGAAACGACCAAACGAGATAAATTCTCACATAATGCTCTCTCTTATTACCAAACCTTTCTTCGTGTTTTAGAAGCAAACAATGCTGGAGGACTTCTCGTGGCAGTAAAAAACAATATTCTTCATGCTGCTGGCATATTTGTCTATTACGGTGAACACGCTATCTATTATTACGGAGCTTCTTCCAGTAAATCAGAAGTACGACGAGACAATGCAACCTACCTCCTCCAATGGTGTGCCATACAGGAAGCGCTACGTCGAGGATGCACGGACTATGATTTTCTAGGAATATCTTCCGATGAATGAGATAAACTCGCTGGTGTAACAACATTTAAGATGTGATTTTGTCCAGAAAAAATTATCCTCCCGCCAGAAAAGGTGATTATCTTCCGACCAAGACTTTTGAAAATGCTTCAATCAGCAAATAATTTACGTAAAATCCTCCGTCGTGGGTAAGGGATTATTGTACAATCAGTAATGTACCATCTCTCCCAATGATAGTAACTTTTTGTCCTTCAGAGAGTTCTTCATCAGATTGTACGAGTCGATCAACGCCTCCAAGAGTAATCTTTGCCTTTTCATCAACTATTTTAATCTTTGCTTTTTGTCCAATATACTCATCCAGACCAGTCTGAAGAGGCGTACCAGTTTTATGGAAGAGTCGAGGAACAAAAAATGAACCAATGGCCACCACCACTAAACACAGTACTGCCTGATACCAATGCCAGATATCTCCCATAAAATATGCCAAGATACCCGCAGCCAAACATCCGAGAGCAATCACAAGGCCATAGAGCGTGACCGTAAATGCCTCTACAAGTAGACAAAGAAGTGCGACAGAAAACCAGAGAAACATGATGGACATAAAATAAGGGATAAAGAACTCTCTAAAAAAGATGAAATAATACTGGGCGGTTTATAAAAGGTGTACTATTTGGTAAATAACTTCTGAACACCAGCAATAACATCAGATCCAAGGATATATTTTGTATTATTTGCCATTGCCTCTCCGGCGACTTTAATCTGCTCGTGTGTTATAGCATTTCCTTTGAAAAATTGGTCTGAGGCAAGGGATTCTACCTCGATTTTTTTTGCTTGAGCGATAGCGATACGCTCAATAGCTTCTGCCTGCCCCTCCGCTGCGAGAATCTGAGATTGTTTCTGTCCTTCCGCTTGGAGAATAGAAGACTGCTTATCTCACTCAGCACGAGAAATCTGTGATTCTTTGTACCCCTGTGCTTCGAGGATAATCGCTCGCTTGCTTCGTTCAGCAATCATCTGTTTACTCATGGCATCCTGAATATGCATCGGTGGATCGAGGCGCTGAATCTCTACACGAGTGACATCAACTCACCACTTTGCCGTCTCGACATCAAGC